>AASF01001590.1 GCA_000168735.1 Candidatus Endoriftia persephone str. Hot96_1+Hot96_2
GAATTAGCGGCCGCGAATCGCCCTTAGCTTGAAGGGCCTGTGGTGCCTGGGGATGGATCAAGGGGATGTGGTGAACGGTCAGGATGAGGTGGACGACCTGCTTTCACGCCTCGGATTTTAGTTCTGCGTAGAGTTGCCAGACACACCATGCATGTGGCACTAAGGAAAGTTTTTTGAAGGTGTCAGCGGGCTTCGGGAGCAAAGCATGGCGATCGATGTAAATGATGAAATACTGCAGGATTGGGGTGGCTAGAGGCACGAGAGATTCTGGAGCAGCTGAGCGAGCAGCTGGTGGATCTGGAGCAGCGGCCGGAAGACTATGACCTGCTGAATGCGGGTATTTCGTGGTTTCCATACCATCAAGGGAGGAGCAGGCTTCCTCGGTATCGAGGCCTTGGTCGAAGTCTGCCATCGGGCTGAGGATGTTTTCAACGTGCTGCGCCAGGGGCAACGCAAGCATCGATGCCAATCTGATGCGATGTGGTCTTGAACGCACCTGGATGTTGTCAACGAGATGTTTGACAGCGTACGGAACGGCATCGAACCAGAGCATGCAGCCCCGGCGCTGATCCAGAGTCTGCACAGTTTTTCTGTTCCCGAAGCTGAAGCCGGGGCTCAAGGCCAAGTCTTCCGGAGAGGAGAGTTCCCAGGCCCAAGCAGCTGCACCTGCAGAGAGTGTGGCGCCCGCGACAGCTAAGAAGGGTGAACTCTCCGATGCAGAATTTGAAGAGCTGCTTGAGTCGATTCAGGAGCCCGCACACGCTGCCACACCCAATGGCAACGACAAGATCACTGAGGATGAGTTCGATAATCTGCTGGATGAACTGCATGGCAAAGGTAAATTCACCGGGATGCCCACTGCCGCTGTGCCCGGTGAGGAAAAATCGGTAGCTGAGTCAGATTCGATAACCGAACAGGAGTTCGACAACCTACTCGATGAACTGCACGGCAAGGGGCAAGTTCAAGCCACCCGCTTCCGCTCAGACAGTTTCTGTCGGCGCTGATGAGATCACCGAGGAGGAGTTTGAGGCCCTGCTGGACGAGCTGCACGGCAAGGGGAAGTTTGCCGGCGCTTCGGCGGCTACCGCAGCCAGCCCGGAACAGCCCGTGGTGCCGAAGACAGATGCTGCGCCTCAGCAGGTGGCAAGCCCCAAGCCGCAACAGGCTGCAGAACCTAAGAAAACAGAGCCGGAACCAAAGACAAAGCCCGGATC
>AASF01001589.1 GCA_000168735.1 Candidatus Endoriftia persephone str. Hot96_1+Hot96_2
TTCTTTTAGCCATAGTTGCGACAGATTATTTTGGTGGACCGGGTTATCCGCGGCATGTTAGCAGGGGTGAGGGGGTTCGCCAAAAAAGGTGTGGTTGGCCTTAACAAGTCTAGGCTTCATGTGTCTGCAAGCAGCCATGGTTGCCTGATCCCGGATGTTTGTAACTGGGGAATGCCGAAGCCCTGTCAAGGACGATCCTGGAAGAATTGATATCTGTTGTGTGATGTATTTATAGTTTTTACAAGAATTAAAGTCTTAATGGAAAGGATTCCATGCCCCACAGTATCGATACGGAAACAGAGCCAGATACTGGCCTTGCCTGCCTTGCCTGCCTTGCCTGCCTTGCCTGCCTTGCCTGCCTTGCCTGCCTTGCCTGCCTCGCCCTGGTCGCCCTGGTCGCCCTGGTCGCCCTGGTCGCCCGTTTTCATGGTCTGCCCGCCAACCCCGAGCAGATCGCGCACCAGTCAGGCAAGCCGGGCGAACCCTTCTCTAGTGACGATATCCTGCGGGCCGCCAGGCGACTTGGGCTCAAATCACGGGCGATCCAGAGTAATTGGCAGCGGTTGGGCCAAGACCGCACTGCCCGCCATCGCCCGTCACAACGACGGCCACTATTTCATCATCGCCGGCTATGAGGGAGAGACGGAGAGGCTGCTAATCCAGGATCCACTGGAGAGCCGCCCGCTGGCCCTGCCCAGAGAGATCTTCGAGGCCGCCTGGTGCGGTGAGCTGATTCTCCTCACTAAACGCGCGCTGTTGCCGGGCCAGGGGCAGCCGCTTTGATTTCAGCTGGTTCATCCCCGCCATCGTTAAATACCGCCGGCTGCTGAGCGAGGTGCTGCTGGCCTCCTTCTTCCTGCAGCTTTTCGCCCTGATCACGCCGCTCTTTTTTCAGGTGGTGATCGACAAGGTGCTGGTGCATCGGGGCATGACCACCCTGGATGTGCTCGCCATCGGCCTGCTGGCGGTGTCGGTCTTCGAGGTAGTGTTGGGTGGTTTGCGCACCTGCCTCTTTTCGCATACAACCAACCGCATCGACGTGAGCCTCGACGCCCGCCTCTTTGACCACCTGCTGCGTCTGCCGCTGGGCTATTTCCAGGCCCGTCGGGTGGGGGATTCGGTGGCCTGGGTACGGGAGTTGGAGACGATCCGTGACTTCATTACCGGATCGGGCTTGACGGTGGTGATCGACCTCTTTTTCACCCTGGTCTTCTTTGTGGTGATGTACAGCTACAGCCCGACCCTGATCTGGGTGGTGCTGGGGGCGATCCCTTTCTATCTGCTGCTGTCGCTCTTTGTCACCCCAATACTGCGCAGCCGGCTCAACGAGAAGTTCGCCCGGGGTGCAGAGAACCAGGCCTTTCTGGTGGAGTCGGTGAGCAGTGTTGAGACGCTCAAGGCGATGGCGGTAGAGCCGCAGATGCAACGCCGCTGGGAGGAGCAGCTTGCCGCCTATGTCAGCGCCAGCTTCCGGGCGGCCAACCTGGGCAATATCGCTGGTCAGAGCGCTGGCCTGATCAACAAGGTCACCACCGTGTTGATCCTCTGGATTGGTGCCACTCTGGTGATGAAGAACGAGCTCAGCGTGGGCCAGCTGATTGCCTTCAACATGCTCGCCGGGCGTGTCAGCGGGCCGATCCTGCGGCTGGTGCAGCTCTGGCAGGATTTCCAGCAGGCCGGCATCTCGGTGCAGCGGTTGGGGGACATCCTCAATACCCCACCGGAGCCGGGCTACAATCCGGGGCGCGCCACCCTGCCGGCTCTCAAGGGGGCGGTCCATTTCGAACAGGTCGCCTTCCGCTACGGCCCGGATCGTCCCAGGGTGCTGGATGGCATCGAGCTGCAGATAGAGCCAGGAGAGGTGATCGGCATTGTCGGCCGCTCTGGGTTCCGGCAAGAGTACCCTCACCAAACTGATCCAACGGGCTCTATGTGCCTGAGGCCGGTCGGCTGCTGATCGATGGAGTCGATTTGGCCCTGGTGGAGCCGGCTTGGCTGCGCCGACAGGTGGGGGTGGTGTTACAGGAGAACCGCCTGTTCAATCGCACGGTGCGGGAGAACATCGCCCTGGCCGATCCGGCGATGCCGATGGAGCGGGTGGTGGCCGCCGCGCAAGAGGCGGGAGCCCATGCCTTCATCCTCGAACTACCGGAAGGCTACGACACCCTGGTGGGCGAGCAGGGCAGCAGTCTCTCTGGTGGCCAGCGTCAGCGCATTGCTATCGCCCGTGCTTTGGTCACCA
>AASF01001588.1 GCA_000168735.1 Candidatus Endoriftia persephone str. Hot96_1+Hot96_2
CGGCGTTAATCGCCCTTGATCAGGATATCGAGCTTGACCAGCGGTGCCGTCTGAAAGCGGGCAAACTCATACTCAAACGAGGCGTAACCGCGGCTCACCGACTTCAGCCGGTCGAAGAAGTCGAGCACCACCTCGTTTAGTGGCAGTTCGTAACTGAGCTGCACCTGGCCACCCAGGTACTGCATATTCTTCTGTGTGCCGCGCTTTTCGATACAGAGGCTGATCACATTGCCCAGATGCGCCTGCGGCACCAGGATGGTGGCGTTGATCAGCGGCTCACGCACTGCCTCGAACTTACCGGGATCGGGCAGGTCGGAGGGGTTCTCGATCTGGATTGTGCTGCCGTTATTCAACAGCACCTCATAGACCACCGAAGGCGCAGTAGTGATCAGGTCGAGGTTATACTCCCGCTCCAGCCGCTCCTGGATGATCTCCATGTGCAGCATGCCGAGAAAGCCGCAGCGGAAACCGAAGCCCAGCGCCTGGGATGTCTCCGGCTCATAGTGCAGGGCGGCATCGTTGAGGCGCAGTTTCTGCAGCGCATCGCGCAGGTTTTCGTAGTCGTCGGAGCTGACCGGATAGAGCCCGGAGAAGACCCGCGGATGCATCTCCTCGAAGCCCGGCAGCGCCTGCTCTGCCTTGCGGTTCTCCAAAGTGATGGTGTCGCCCACGGGTGCGCCGTCGATCTCCTTGATGCCGGCGATGACAAAACCTACCTCGCCGCTGGAGAGCAGCTGCTTGTCGAGCCGCTTGGGGGTGAACACACCCACCTTCTCCACCTGATAGCTGCGTCCGGTGGACATAATGTGCATCTTGTCCTTGCGGCGGATCTCGCCGTTCATCACCCGGATCAGTGAAATCACACCCACATAGGGGTCGAACCAGGAGTCGATAATCAACGCCTGCAGTGGTGCCTCCCTGTCTCCCTCCGGCGGCGGAATTGTGGCCACCAGGTCTTCCAACAGATCGGGAATGCCGAGACCGGTCTTGGCGCTGACCTTGGTGGCATCGGTGGCGTCGATGCCAATGATCTCCTCGATCTCGCTGAT
>AASF01001587.1 GCA_000168735.1 Candidatus Endoriftia persephone str. Hot96_1+Hot96_2
TGACCGTGCTGATCAACAAGTCTGCCGGCAAGAAGCCCACCACCATCGCCCTGGAACGTTACCTCAATAACGACTACCGCGACAGCGCGATCAACGCCATGGACTTGGCGATCTTCCGCTCCGGCAAGCTGAGAGGCACCGCGCATGCTGATCACCGACTATGTGGATGACAACAAGAGTCAGTCCTACTCCATCTGGTTGCCTGCGCTACGCAAGATTCGTCGTTTTGCCGAGCCGGCCCATGATGATGCCTGGGGCGGTACCGACTTTACTTTCGGTGATGTCACCTTGGCGCAAGCCGAAGGACGAGACCCATGAACTGCTGGGCAAAGAAGAATTCAACGAACTGCCTGGGTTCTATTCCAGGATGTCAAGGTCAAGTATCTGCCCAATCGCCCCCGCTGCGTCCTGCAAACACAAGGGCAAACAGGTCTACAAGCTGAAGAGTACCACCAAGCGTCAGAACTGGTGGTATGACTACCGTGTCAGCTATGTTGATACCAAGACCTTTGCCGACTATCGCACCGAGTTTTTCAAAGATGGCGAGAAGATCAAGGTAATCGATCGTGATTGGGTCAGCCTCGGTCAGGATGACGCGCGCGCGCAGTCCTGGGCCTACTGGTACGGAAAGACTTTCGCTAGCGGCCATGAGACCTGGGCGGTGATTCCGGATGAAGTGGTGGAGTTCAACCACGACTGGAAGCCGAGCAAGTGGTCGGAAAAGACCCTGCGCAAGATCAAGCGGTAATAATCAACCAAGTTAGAGGGGCGATTGCCCCTCTTTTTTGGGCTGCCGCAACGGCAGCCTGCAGTTTAACCAGATTCCAACCGGACAAAAGGGGAAGCCGCTAGGCGGGGTCCATGGGGCCGGGGGAGGAGTATGTAAATGTTTAAGCGATCAGTGATTTATCAATCCATGCTGCTTGCGTTGGTGCTGCCTGGGGTGCGCAGTGGCGGAGATCGAAGTTAGCGGCTATCTGAAGAATGAGACCGCGGTCTTTACCAAAAGCGGGCAACGTACCGGTCAGGCCTCCAGCATGCTCGATACAACAGAGCATAGCGCCGGCGACCTGATGAAATTCGAGAACTCCGCGCGGATCTTCTTCAATGGTGATCTCGGTGAAGAGAGCAGCTGGCACGGCGAACTCAACCTGATCTACGACACTGAAGGGGTCGACGGTTATAAGAGCCACGAGAGCTATACCCAGAACGACTGGTTCCGTGAACTCTACGTGGACACCGGCGTTGGTGGTTGGGATCTACGCCTTGGTAAGCAGCAGGGTGGTGTGGGGTACCAGCGGATGGTATGAAGCTGCTCAGATATCATTAATCCTACCGATTACCGCGAACTCAACCAGAATGCGATGGAAGACTCACGCATCCCGATCTGGATGATC
>AASF01001586.1 GCA_000168735.1 Candidatus Endoriftia persephone str. Hot96_1+Hot96_2
AGGCCTCCAACCCCGGTCCCCGCGATCCTGTGGACGATCCGGCCCCGGATGACACTATCGGCGACCACTTCGGCTACTCTGTGGCACTGAGTGGGGATGGCAACACCCTCGTGGTCGGCGCCAAGGATGAGGACAGCGGCACCACCGGGGTCGATTCGACCCCCGATGAAACCGCCACCACCTCCGGTGCTGCCTATGTCTATTAAGGGGAGCTGAGCCAACTTCGGGTCATCAAACGCCCGAAACAGAAACGGCCTCTTCGGAGGCCGTCAGTTTGATGACAAACCCCGGTATTTTTACCGGGGTTTGTTTTTGAGAGGGATGCAGAAATCAGGCTGGCTGATTCAGCTGCTGCACAAGCACAAGGCAACCGAATCGCCCAAACGGCAGGCAAAACCTCCAATGGTGCAGCCTGGACGTTAAGAGACTGGGCAGTGGCGCCATGACTCCCAACGCACGATAGCCACGAAGTCTTCTTTCACACATCTGACTTCGTGCTTGCCCGAGCACACTCTTCCAGGGTACCAGCAAGGCAAGGAACAGAGTATCCAGACGTGCGTCGTCGAAACCTTCGCCGAGGCACGTGGCATTCCATGAGGCTTGAGATCTCGCGGACAATGTTCGAACCCCTCCCCCTCTGCCAACTCACAAAAAAACCGGCTCGCTGAGCCAGTTCTTTTGGCGATAAAAGCGGCGTGGTTAAGCGATTTGACTCCGACCCATTCAACCCTCAAATCGATAGTCGTTCCCTCCTAATTCTGTTGTTGCTCACCAGTTGAACTCTCCGTAAAAACCGTGGTCACTAAAATCGTTTGATTCTTTAGGGAATCTGTCCCATCCATAACAACCGGGAGCTTTACGAATGATTCGAGTTGAAGCTTTGAGCCGCGTCTACGGTGATTTTACGGCGGTGGATAGGGTCTCTTTCGAGATCGGCCAGGGCGAGATCGTCGGCCTGCTGGGCCACAACGGCGCCGGCAAGACCACCATCATGAAGATGCTCACCGGCTACCTGGAACCCAGCGCCGGGACCATCGAGATCGACGGTCACGACATTGCCCAAACGCGCGAGGCGGTGCAGGCCCGCATCGGTTATCTACCGGAGAATGACCCCCTCTACCCCGAGATGACGGTGATCGACTACCTCGACTACGCCGCCTCTCTGCATGGGGTCGCCGAAGCCGAGCGTAATGCGCGTATCCGCGAGGCCATCGAGCGCACCGACCTGGCTGCCAAGGCGACCGATCCTATCGCCAATCTTTCCCGAGGCTACCGGCAGCGGGGTGGGAGTCGCCCAAGCGATCCTCCACCTGCCACGACTGCTGATCCTCGACGAACCCACCAACGGGCCTTGACCCAACCCAAGTGCAGCAGATGCGCAGCCTGATCCGCGCCCTGGCGGAGCATGCAACGGTGATCCTCTCTACCCATGTGTTGCAGGAGGTGCAGGCGATCTGCGACCGGGTGATCATCATCCGCAACGGACAGATCGACCTGGACGCCAGCATGAATGAACTGCGCGCCGGCAAGCGGCTGCTGGTAGCGCTGGACGCTGCTCCAGAGCAGGCCCTGCCCCTGTTGCAGGGGGTGGACGGGGTGTCCGCGGTGGAGGCCTTGGAGGGGCAGGAGGCCGGCTATGGCTACGCCCTCAATCTGGCCGCCGGTGGTGAGTTGTTCGAGACCGCCCCCCAGGTGGCCAGCCGGGTAGCGGAACAGGGGATGAAACTCTACAGCCTGCAACCCGAGCGCCGCGACCTAGAGACGGTCTTCGGCGAGATCTCGGCACAGTAGGAGGGGCACCATGAATTCCATTATCCGTATCGCACGCAAGGAGTTCGCTGGTTTTTTCTCCTCGCCCATCGCCTTCATCTTCCTCGGCGCCTTCCTGGCGGTGAGTCTGTTCATCTTCTTCTGGGTGGAGACCTTCTTCGCCCGTAATATCGCCGACGTGCGGCCCCTGTTCGACTGGATGCCGTTGCTGCTGATCTTCCTGGTGGCGGCCATCACCATGCGGATGTGGTCGGAGGAGCGCCGCGCCGGCACCCTGGAGTTTCTACTTACCGCGCCGGTTGCCGATTACCAACTGGTGCTGGGCAAGTTTCTTGCTTGCCTGGGGCTGGTGGGGGTGGCGCTGCTGCTGACCCTGCCCCTGCCGGTGACTGTCAGCCTGATGGGACCGCTGGACTGGGGGCCGGTGATCGGCGGCTACCTCGCCTCCCTCTTTCTGGCGGCGGCCTACGTGGCCATCGGGCTGTTCATCAGCGCCCGCTCCGCCAACCAGATCGTCAGCCTTATCCTCACTGCGGCAGTCTGTGGCTTCTTCTATCTGCTCGGTTCCGACGCCCTCACCGGGCTGTTCGGCAATCAGGCTTCAGAGTGGCTCAAACTGCTCGGCTCCGGCTCCCGCTTCGCCTCCATCACCCGGGGGGTGATCGACCTACGGGATCTCTACTACTATCTGAGCCTGGTGGGGGTCTCCTCGCCCTCAATGTCTTCAGCTTGGAGTGGCTGCGCTGGTCCGGTAC
>AASF01001585.1 GCA_000168735.1 Candidatus Endoriftia persephone str. Hot96_1+Hot96_2
ACAATCTGCGCTGCCAGTTCGGGGGCGGTGGCTTTGGGGGACAGTTGCACCCGGAAGTAGTCGGTGTGGAGGCGTTCGACAGAGGCGATCTGCGGCAGCTGTGTGAGGGCTTCATTCCCCGGGGTTCTGCTGCAGCTGGAGCCGCAGCAGCGGAGTCTGGGCTGGCTCGATTGCACCCTGGTAGATGGCGCGTCCCTGCTGCAAGATTGTCACTCGGTCGGCGCAGGCCTCCACCTCGCTGAGGATGTGGCTGGAGAGCAGCACCGCACTCTGCTCGGCCAGCTCACGGATCAGCTCGCGCACCTCGCGGATCTGTGCCGGGTCGAGCCCCTCGGTGGGCTCGTCGAAGATGATCAGGTCGGGGGCGTGGATGATCGCTTGGGCGATGCCGGCCCGCTGCTGGTAGCCCTTCGAGAGGTTGCGGATCAGGCGTCTGCCAACGCTCTCCAGGCCGCAGCGGCGTTTGCTGTTGCCGAGAGCCTCGCGGGCTGCCTGAGGCGTCAGCCCCCTGAGCCGGGCGCAGTCGTAGAGATACTCATCGACCCGCTGCTCGGGATGCAGCGGTGGGCGTTCCGGCAGATAGCCGAGCCGGCGTTTCGCCTCGATCGGCTGCTGCTGCATGTCAAAGCCGGCCACCGTGACACGACCGTGGCTGGGCGCCAGAGCGCCGCTGATCAGCCGCATCGCGGTGGATTTGCCAGCCCCGTTGGGCCCCAGCAGGGCCGACTACCTCACCGCGTTGCAGCTGCAAGTTGAGTCTCTGCAGGGGCGCGTTTTTGGCCAAACTCGCGGCTCAGCTTGTGGGTGGTCAGCAGGGTTTCCATCTGGCGCAAGATAAGGAATTTGCTGCCGACCCACAAGCGGCTTTTTGCATGGGGGCGGCTTTGTCTTTGCGGAGGTGGAGGGTATCTTTGCCTCTCACTGTTTCGATGGGGATGATCTTGAAATATCTGGGTGTTGATACCGGCGGTACTTTTACCGACTTCGTGCTATTCGATGCTGCCGGGTTGCGCATCCACAAGGTGCTGTCGACACCGGACGCGCCGGAGCGGGCGATCCTGCAGGGCATCGCCCGAGATGGGGCTGCGACCCGGCGCAGCTGCGGGTGGTGCACGGCTCCACCGTGGCCACCAATGCGGCGCTAGAGGGGAAGGGCGTGCGCACCCTCTATATCGGCAACCGGGGGCTGAAGGATCTGCTCACCATCGGCCGTCAGGCGAGGCGCGAACTCTACAACCTGCAGCCGGAGCCGATCGCGCCGCACGGTGCCTGAGGGGCTTTGCCTGAAGACCGGCGGGCGGCTGGCGGCGGACGGCTCACTGATCGAAGATCTGACTGAGGCCGATCTGCAGATTCTGGTCGAGGCGGTGTCTGAACTCAAACCCCGCGCGGTGGCGATCAACCTGCTCTACGCCTACCTGGATGACTGTTTCGAGCGGGAGATCGAGGCAGTGTTGCCGGAGGCGGTGTTTGTCTCCCGTTCCTCGGCGGTGCTGCCGGAGGCAGGTGAATATGAGCGCGGTATCGCCACCTGGCTAATCGGTTGGGTGGGGCCGCTGGTGGAGGGCTACATTGGTCGGCTGCAGGCGGCGTTGCCGGGGGCTCGGGTGTCGGTGATGCAGAGCTCCG
>AASF01001584.1 GCA_000168735.1 Candidatus Endoriftia persephone str. Hot96_1+Hot96_2
CCCTTGATCAGCAAACTCGACCACTGGACCACCCAGCAGGCGCTGGGGATGATTCACGAACACCGCCGCAAAAATATGGCTATCCACCTGTTTGTCTCGCAATCGGTGGAGCTGATGACAAATATGGAGCGGATGGCATGGCTGCAGGATCAGCACCGCATCGGCAATCTGCATGAAGGGGATCTGACCTTTGAATTCCACTGTTTCAGCAGTGGTGCAGAATATCAAACCCGCCCAGATTTGCATCGATACTCTGGCCAAGATGGGCATCAGCGTATTGCTGACTGGTGTGCGCGGCACCCCGGATTGTCAGCGAGTGATGAAGCACGTCAACATCCGCTATATCAAACTCGACCGCCGCATGCTCGACGGCTCAGCCGAGAATCTCAAGGAGTTGATCAGCCTGGCGCACGAACTGAAGATAAAAGTAATCGCTCCACAGGTGGAAGATCCACGTAGTATCGCGCAGCTCTGGAGCAGCGATGCGGACTTTGTCCAAGGGCAACTTTGTGCAGCGCCCGGAAAACAATCTGAGCTACGACTTCAACGAAATCAGTGCTCCACTAATCTCGACAGCTGTCGCCCCAGACTGGCGACTTGGTTGGACTCTTCTCCCACAGGCAACTAGGCTGTTGACAGGAGCAGGCGACACAAGTTTAGCTGAAACCACCCTGGGACACCCACCATGAGAGTCAGGCTACAACCGATCGTCCTGCTGCTACTGCTTAACCTCTCGCCCCTGCTGGCCGAGGAGAGTAAACCAAGCTACTACTACCGTCCTGAGGGTTTCCATCTTCAGGCCAGGGGACGAACAACTCAGCTGCACCGATCTCGACCGGGAGATCGCTCTGTTCGAGCCCCAACACCTACTCCTACAAGCCAAAGTTCTACGAAGATCCGCTACATGGTGGCTCACTGCTTGGTTGGCAGCATCTTCCATCCTGCGCTCTACGCCTATCTACCCCTACTCCGCTCATGTCGAATACCAGGAACACGAACGGATTCTGCAAGCGCGCCGCCGCATTGCCGTATTACGGCAACTGAAGGCCTATCAGCGCTGTTACGAAGATTGATCCCGGATGTCCATGCCGCCCCGGTTACGCAGTAACGACTACAGCTGGAATGAACTGACGAGCATGGTGCTTCGCCACCGGCGTGAGCTGTTGGGCGCCAATCTGATCGCCATCCTTGGC
>AASF01001583.1 GCA_000168735.1 Candidatus Endoriftia persephone str. Hot96_1+Hot96_2
CTTCCTGCGAGCCGGCTGGGCCATCGGCATGATCGTCGTCCTGCTGCTCTTCACTAACAATATCCGTATCTATACCCTGCATACGCTGATGGACCCGATCGAGACCCTGCGTAACCGGTTCCTGCGGGTCAGCGAAGGGGATTTCACGCAACCTATGCCCGAATCCGATCTGGACAACGAAGTGAGCCAGACCAGCCGCGCCTACACGCCATGCTGGTGGAGATCGGGAACATGGTGCGCCAAGTCATCGATGACGCCATCCACATCGGTCAGGAGCGCAATCAACCTGGGACCTCGGTGGCCGAGATCTCCCAGAACGGGGCGCGCAAGCAGTATATCGAGATCAACCAGTTATCCAGTGCTATGAACACCACTTCCGATGCAGTTCAGGACGTGGCCCGCAGCGCTGCCCAAGCCGCGGATGCGGCAGAGGAAACCAACCAGGAACGCGGTCTCCGCGCAAGAGGATAATGGCCCAATTAGCGGATGTGATGGATGCCTTAATGCAGCAGAGCGGCGCCGCAGCGACGGTAGTCGGTGAGCTGGAACAGGACAGCCAGTCCATTGGTCAGGTGCTGGAGGTAATCAAAGGCATTGCGGAACAGACCAACCTACTGGCCCTTAATGCAGCCATCGAAGCAGCCCGCGCTGGCGAGCAAGGACGCGGCTTCGCCGTGGTAGCCGACGAAGTCCGTGCCCTGGCGGCCCGCACTCAGACCTCCACCGAAGAGATCCGCCAGATCATCGAACGCCTGCAACAACAGTCGAAGAAGGCTGTGGTAACCATGGAGGAGAGCCGGCTCCAGGCGGACGAGGGTAGCAGCCGCGCCGTCGAGGCCAGCAATGCCATGGAGAAGATCATCGATGCCATCGGCACCATCACCAGCATGAATACCCAGATTGCCACTGCTGCGGAGGAACAGGGACAGACCGCTGAGCTCATGAGTCGGAATGTCGAGACCATCGGGACCCGTGGCAGCGGAAACCCGCCGAGGGCAGCGGACAAGACGATCCAGGTCAGCAGCATGCTCAGCCAGGGGCTAGATTCCCTCCGCTCCCAGGCCAGCCGTTTCCGGATCGATGCCACATGAGGGGAACTGAGCATGGCGGGGTCAAACCAAGCATTGCATTCGACAACTTGCGGTGGCCCCTGGGGGATCAGTCGGTTGCGGGCAGTAACTCCGCCACCACCTGCAACAGGGTCCCGGGTTCCACCGGCTTGCGCCAAGAAACGGCTGATACCCATCTCATGGGCACGCTTCTCGTCCAGGCTCTCACTATTGCCGGAATAGATAATAACCGGCAACCCAGGACGAATTGCCAGCAGACGACGGGCTTAAGTTCACTGCCGGTCATGTTGGGCATGATCTGGTCGCTGATCACCAGATCGAATGATTCGGGTGCATCCATAAAGCACTCCAAAGCCTTCTGTGCATTATCCACTGCCGTGACCCTGCATCCTTGGCTCTGTAACAGGTCTTGCAGATAGTCGATGAGTGAATGTTCATCATCTACCACCAGCAGATGACCACTGATCCGCTCTGGTACGGTGGTGTCAGGCGACGACGAAAGCCTTTCGTTTTTCAATGCCATTTCGGCGGCGAGCGGCAGCAGCAACCGAAAGCAACTACCTTCCCCGGGTACGCTATTCACCAGGATATGACCGCCATGTTGCTCAACTAACACTCCTCGTCACGGCCAGCCCCATACCGGTCCCCTCGTCCAGCTCCTTGGTGGTGAAAAAGGGGTCGAAGATGTGATTTAACTGGCCCGGCTCTATACCCACCCCCTCATCACTCACCGAAAGTTCCAGCCATACGCCATTGAGGATCTTGTGACAGCTGGCGCATTCGGCTTGAACCTGCTCCAACCGGTGCAGGCTAATATGGATCATGCCCCGCCCCCCCATCGCGTCCCTGGCATTGATGCAGAGGTAAACCAGGGACTGATGGGCCTGAACCGGATCGATATAGACCGGCGGCGTGTCAGGATCACGATCGGTCTCAAAGGTGATACCTGTAATCATGGGCGCCTG
>AASF01001582.1 GCA_000168735.1 Candidatus Endoriftia persephone str. Hot96_1+Hot96_2
CGAGTCCCTCATCGGGCGTAAATCACTGTCCGAGATTCGTAAGGCGTTCCTGCGCCGGATGGAAGTCAACTACATCAGTACAGTGAAGAAAGAGCACGTCAAGTTGGAGCGCCAAGGGAGTACCACCATCGTCAGGGTATCCCTATGAGGTACGCATCCCCCTGATGGGGAATCTGGACGCCATCGTCTCCTTTAATGACACTGTCGAATTAGCCGCCAATTGACCCCTCCACTCAGTAGCCTCTGCCGGGCCCTCGGCTATGAATTCCACAATCCAGCGCTGCTGCAGCAAGCGCTGACCCACCGCAGTGTCGGTGGCAAAAACAACGAGCGTTTCGAGTTCCTGGGCGATGCTATCCTCGGCTTTGTCATCGCCGATGCCCTGTTTGAGCAATTCGAGCGCGCCAGCGAAGGACAACTCAGCCGGTTGCGCTCATCGCTGGTCAAACGCGAAACCCTGGCCAAGATCGCCCGCGGGCTGAAACTTGGCGACCATCTGCGACTCGGGCCCGGTGAGTTGCGCAGTGGTGGTCAGACTCGGGATTCAATACTGGCCGACGCGGTGGAGGCGATCCTGGCAGCCATCTACCTCGACAGCGACTACTCAACTACCCGTCGGGTTATCCTGCAGATATTCGAGTCACTGCTCACCGGGCTTGATCTGAATACGCAACAGAAGGATCCGAAGACCCGCCTTCAGGAGCACCTGCAGGCGCGCAAGATCGGACTACCGAGCTACCAAGTGATCGACATCACCGGTGATCAACACGCCCAGACCTTCACGGTGAAGTGCCGGAGCGAGGCCCTTGAACAGGAGAGCGATGGCTCAGGTTCGAGCCGTCGTCGTGCCGAACAGGCCGCTGCGGCAGCTATGTTACAGAGACTGGAAGATGAGTGAGCTGAACAACCATTGCGGCTATGCTGCCATCGCTGGACGTCCCAACGTAGGCAAATCGACCCTGCTCAACCGGATCATCGGTATGAAGCTGGCCATCACCTCGCACAAGGCGCAGACCACCCGACACAGCATTCTCGGCATCAAGACCCTCGAGCAGGGGCAAGTGCATCTATGTGGATACCCCTGGGCATCCACGAGCGGGCGGACCATGCCATGAATCGCTATCTCAACCGCACTGCAAAGACGGTGGTAGTGGATGTGGATGTGGTGATCTTCGTGGTGGAGGCGCTGCGCTGGACCAGAGAGGATGCCAAGGTATTAGGACTGCTGCAGGAACGTACCATGCCGGTGATTCTGGCGGTCAACAAGGTCGACCAGGTGAACCAGAAAGAGGCGCTGTTGCCGTTTCTGGCTGAGATGGCTGAGCGCTATGATTTTGCTGAGATCATCCCGATCTCGGCGAGCAACGGTCACAATGTCGATGCGCTGGAGAAGCTGGTACTCGAGCGTCTGCCGCTGGCGGATAACTTCTACCCTGAAGAGCAGCTAACCGACCGGCCGGAGAAGTTTTTCGCCGCCGAGATGGTGCGCGAACAAGATTACCCGTCGCTACGCCAAAGAGC
>AASF01001581.1 GCA_000168735.1 Candidatus Endoriftia persephone str. Hot96_1+Hot96_2
TAAACGAATCGCCCTGATCCAGCATAGAGCTTCCACTCGCGCCTTGAGTGTCTGGCCCGGCCGGAAGGTTACCAGCTCGGCGGGCGGAGATCGGGATCTCTTCTCCGGTTTTTGGGTATACGACCTGGGACGCTGCTTTTTCTCCACGCCAGGGTCAAAATTTCCGAAGCCTGAGAGCTTCACCTGACTGCCTTCCTCAAGAGCACGGCGGATCTCTTCAAAAAACATCTCCACCATCTCTTTGGCTTCACGTTTGTTGAGGCCCAACTCATCAAAGAGCCTTTCAGCCATATCAGCTTTGGTCAGTGACATACCCTACTCTCTCAACTTCGCGCCAAGCTCATCGGCTAACCGTTTGAGCACAGCATCGACCACCGCATCCACTTCCTCGTCCGTAAGAGTGTGGGAAGATTCCTGTAAAATCAATCCCAAAGCGAGACTTTTTCGCCCCGAATCTACCTTCTCACCAGTATAGACATCAAAAAGACGGATGTCCTTCACAATTTCTGGGGCAGCCGTTTGCACGCAGCGTTTAACCCTGTCGAAGGGGATTTCCGCATCCATCAGCAGTGCAATGTCGCGCCGGATCGAGGGAAACTTGGAGAGCGGAGCAAACGCCGGCAGGCGGCCCGCATTGAGCGCCTCCAGCTCGACCTCGAACAGATAGGTACTGCCATCCAGATCGAGTTGCTGCTCCAGGGCAGGATGCAGCATACCGATCCAACCGATCTGCCGACCAGCAAACTCGATCGCGGCGCTCTGCCCTGGATGCAGCGCCGGGTGCTCGGCAGCACTGAACGCAAATCCTGCCCCTGCCCCGGTCAAGGTAAACAGCGCCTCCAGGTCTGCCTTCAGATCGAAGAAATCGACAGCACGCGCTGCACCGCCCCACTGCTCCGATAACTGCGAACCGGTGATCAGCCCCGCCAACATCTGACGCTGATCGATCTCGCTTGCGCTCTTGAGGAAGCGCAGACCGGACTCAAAGATGCGTACCCGCTCTTGGCTGGCGCGACAGATTGTAGCGAGGCGGTCTGCAGCAGACCCGGCCAAAGGCTAGTGCGCATCACCGACATGTCAGCCGAGATCGGATTCGCCAGACGCACCCCATCACGCCCCGGATCGAGCTGCTTGTGAAGCTCGGGGCTGATGAAAGAGTAGGTGATAACCTCTTGATAATCCCGTGAAACCAGCAGATCTTTAGCGCGCAGCAGATCGAAGTCAGCCTCAGCTCGACCACGCAACTCCATGCCAAAGGCACCACGCCGGGTGGGGATGCGCGCATAACCGTAGATGCGCCCGACCTCTTCGATCAGGTCTGCCTCGATGGAGATATCAAACCGACAGCTGGGGGCAGTAACCAGCCAGCCCCCCTCTTCGACGGAGAACTGCATCTCTAGGCGGCTGAGGATATCCTCCACCTCGTCGGTGGAAATCTCGATGCCAAGCAGACGCTGAATGCGCTGATGGCGCAGCAGAATCTGCGGGCGCGCCTCGATCTTCTCCTCGTCACTGACCTCCACCACCGGCCCCGCCTCGCCGCCGACGATATCCAGCAGCAGTGCGGTGGCCCGCTGCATCGCCTGCGCCTGCAAACTGGGGATCGACGCCGCGCTCGAAGCGGTGCGAGGAGTCGGTATGCAGCCCATAGGCACGCGCCTTGCCGATGATCGCGGTGGGGCTGAAGAAAGCGCTCTCGAGCAGGATATCGCTGGTCTCGGCGCTGACCCCGGAGCCCTCGCCGCCCATGATGCCGGCCAGCGCCAGCGGACGATTCGCATCGGCAGATCAGCAGATTGTCGGGCTTCAGCTCGATCTCCGGACCACCCAACAGGGTCAGCTTCTCGCCTACCTTGGCCATGCGCACCCGAACCGGCGCACTGAGCTGGCCGAGGTCAAAGCCGTGCATCGGCTGACCCAGCTCCAACAACACGTAGTTGGTCACATCCACCACCGGGCTGAGGCTGCGGATGTCGCTGCGACGCAGCCGCTCCTGCATCCAGATCGGCGTCTCGGCCGTCGGATTGATGCCCTTGA
>AASF01001580.1 GCA_000168735.1 Candidatus Endoriftia persephone str. Hot96_1+Hot96_2
TTGATCCTGGTGATGGAGCAGGGCCGCATCATCGAGCAGTGGCGACCGACAGCCAGCCTGATGGCCCGCAACGGGGTCTATCGCACACTCTACGACACCCAGTTCGCCAGTTAGTCGAGGATCAACTCACCAACCAGCAGCGCATCCACTGCGACGATAACCCGCTGCGCCGACAGCTGATCAAGGCAAAGGCTAGCACTGCCCTTGTGGCGCTCGCACCCCTCCTCCCGGCAGGGCACGCAGGCCTCCGCATAGTGCGGCTGCAGCAGGCTCACATTGGCCACCCGCTGCGCTGTTTCGGAATACATCTTGAATGGCGGCTGAGTATCCGGCATAACCCGCTCGGCCCAGGGGCCCCACTTGACCGGGTTGCTCCGGACCGAACAGCGCCAGAGTTGGCGTACCGCAGGCGGCAGCCAAGTGGGTCAGGGCGGTATCCGGGCCGACGAACAATGGATGCGTGACGCATCAATGCCGCCAGCTCGCCGAACGCCCAAAGCGCGCCGGGATTGCCAGCGCCGACTCCGGCAGCGTTGCCGCCAGTCGCTCGCAGAAGCTACGCTCCTCCGGGTCTGGCCCGCCGGTGATCAGCAGTTTCAGACCACGCCCAGCAAGATGCGTGAGCAGCGCCTGCCAGCCCGCCTCAGTCCAGCGCTTGTAGCGCCACATGGGAAAGGGGTGGAGCAGCACAAACGCATGTCGGCCAAGGAATCCGCCCAGCTCACCGAAGGGGTCACTCGCAGCGACGGGCGGTACCAGCTGGTGCAGCGGCGCGATGCCCAGCACCCGCGCCAGCATCAGATTCTGCTCAACGGTGTGGGTCTGGACATTATCGAGCAGGGTCCAGCCCTGGTTGATCCAGCGTTTCCAACGGCTCTTGGGCAACAGGTCAGGGATTAGGCTGACCCGCCTGGGCGCCGCCAGGAACGCATAGACATTCGGTCGATCCCCCGCCAGTGTCGAGACTGCCAGCTCGTAGCGGCGAAAGATACGCCGCCACAACACCCGGTACTGGGCGAAGTCGGGGTGCTCATCGATCTCGATCACCTGATTCAGATCGGGATTGCCCTGCAGCATCTGGCCCTTATTTTTATAGACCAAGACATCGATCACCGTCTCCGGCCAGGCACGGCACATCGAACGCAACAGCGGCGTCGCCAGCAGCACATCGCCGATCTGCCGGGTAGCGATCAGCAGCACTCGCTTAGGTGGTTTAGTGAGAGGCCGCTGCAGCGGCTTGAACGCAGGCAGTTCAGCCACCACCCGCCTCCAGCGTCGGATTCAGGTAACGACTCACCCCCTGCTCGGCATAGGCACTGCGCTCACCCAAAAGGGTTGCCTCCAGCCGCTGGCGATTCTCCGCCTCCATCGCACGGGGATTCTCTGCATGCCAGAGATGCAACACTGGCAGGGCAAAACGGCCATCCTTGTGATAGCGGCCACTGGCGATCAGTCGTGCCGCCAGATCAGCATCCTCATGTCCCCAGCCCTGGAACGATTCATCGAAACCGTTCACCGCAAGAAAATCCTCCCGCCAGAGCGCCAGATTACAGCTCCGCGCCACCTGCCAGCGCCGTGCCCGGCGTTTGCGGAAGCGCGCCTCACCGATCCGCAGCAGCGGTAACAGGCGATGACCCCGCCGCTAAGGCGGGCGTGAGCCACTGCCTGCGCTCCAGTCCGCGGCCAGAGCTCC
>AASF01001579.1 GCA_000168735.1 Candidatus Endoriftia persephone str. Hot96_1+Hot96_2
CCTTGATCCAAAAAAGGCCGCTATCGAGGCGGCGCAGCAACGTGTTGCTGCGAAAAAGGCCGCCAATACAAGCAGCCCAAAAAACACCGACCATCTGCAGCCCGCACAGCAGGCCCAGATCGATGCCGCCGAACAGCGCCGTCAGCAGGCAGAACCCGTGGAGGAGGCGCCACCGGCCAGCGGCGGCATCGAGAACGATCCAGAGCTGCAGGAGATCTTCAAACAGTGAGACCAGCTCACACTTTGCGACCATCAGCGGCTTCATCGAACAGACTCGTGCGGGGAACAACGATGCAGCACAGATCCCCGCCGAGATCCCCAGGGGCTTTCCACACCATCTGTGGCAGTGCCCGGATGGTCGGTCTGATGCCCCTGGCCAGCCTTAACAAATCACTGGAGCTCTATACCGACAGCCTCGTGGAACAGCAGCAGGCGCCTGACAAGACTGCACTCGCGTTGATGGAGGATGGGGTGGATACCGGCAAAGCACTGATCGCCTGGCTGTTCGACAAGAGTCAGGCTGAACCCAACATCGAGTCGCTGCTCTCTCGTATCGAGGCCGCCGGCCAGCGACGCAGGCCCTCAGCGCCTAAAAAACAGCCGACTACCGATACCCCGCCAGAGAGCAACTAGCCAATGCAGTTCCAGACTTTCAGCTCACCCCATAGCCCGCGCCCCAACCGAGTCGACCGAATTATGCTCCAGGTGGTTCTGGCTCTGCTGCCGGGCATCCTCGCGATGGTGATCTTTTTCGGCTGGGGTGTACTGATCAATAGCGTTATCGCCATCGCGAGCGCCCTGCTGTTCGAGGCGCTCGCGCTGCGGCTGCGCAAGCGGCCGGTAACACCAGCACTGATGGATCTGAGCGCTGTGGTCACGGCGATGCTGTTCGCCATTGCCGCGCCACCACTGTTGCCCCTGGTGGCTGACAGTGATCGGCATGGCCTTCGCCATCATCCTGGTTAAACAGCTCTACGGCGGCCTCGGCTATAATCCATTCAATCCGGCGATGGCCGCCTATGTGTTCCTGCTGATCTCCTATCCGGTGCAGATGACCACTTGGCTGCCGCCGGAGATGCTCAATACCCAGCCACTCAGCTTGCTGCAAACCGTTCAGGCGATATTTTTCAACAGCCTGCCAGAAGGGCTCAGCTTCGACACCATCAGCAGCGCCACACCGCTGGACCAGATGCGCACCAGCCTGGATCAGAACCGGATGATC
>AASF01001578.1 GCA_000168735.1 Candidatus Endoriftia persephone str. Hot96_1+Hot96_2
TTGATCAGCAGTCTTTTGAGGGCGCCGTATTGCAGGCATCAAAGGACTGGTCCATCCATTACCGAGTGAACGCAGATGGCAACATTCATCAAATCCGTGGACGACAGAACCCGCTTGGCGGGCACCAACCGGCTTGAAGTGCTGCTGTTCAGCCTCGGGCACGACGCAAACACCGGACGCGAAGAGACATTTGGTGTCAATGTTTTCAAGGTTCGCGAGGTGATGCTGGTACCTCAGATCACCCACGCCCCTGAGATGCCCCCCTCGGTAGAAGGTATGGTCAGTCTGCGTGGCAACATGATTCCGGTCATCAACCTGCCAAAATTCTGTGGCGTACAGACTGACGAGAAACCCGGCATCCTGATCATCACCGAATACAACAAAAACGTGCAGGGGTTTCTGGTCCACTCGGTTGACACCATCGAACGACTCGCCTGGGAGAATGTCAGGGTACCGCCGCCGATGATGGTACAGCAGCATGGCGGACTGGTTACCGCAGTTACCGAGCTGAAGGATGGTCGGCTGGTGATGATCATGGATGTGGAGATGGTACTCGCTCAGACTTCCGGATTCGGTCAGAGCGAAGAGCTCTTCGAAGGCATCCCAAGAATGGAAGAGGAAGGCATTACCATCCTGTTCGCCGATGACTCGGTGGTCGCCCGGGACCAGATCATCCGCACGCTCGATCATATGGGGATCAAGTACATCAGCACCGCCAACGGATCGGAGGCTTGGGCCAAGAATACGTGAAATTGCCAATCGGGCAGAGGCAACGGGGCATAAAAGCAGCGACTATATCCAGTTGATTCTTACCGACGTCGAGATGCCGGAGATGGATGGTTACGTGCTTACCAAAAAGATCAAGGAGGACTCCCGATTGAACGATATTCCGGTCATCATGCACTCGTCACTCTCTGCCGACGCTAACCAGGAACTCGGACGCGGTGTCGGTGCTGATGCCTATGTGCCAAAGTTCGAACCCACTGAACTGGCCGTCAAGCCTACGCCCAGATGCTGGCAAAGAACAAAGCTTGACGCTTACTCCACAAGAAACCCCTTTATATGGACGCAGCCCGTTCGCCTCTGGCTGCGCAAGCAGCCCAAGCTACATATAGGCCCTGGCCCTCCGCTAAACGGGCTAGTTTTCATCCTGCCTCAGCTTATCAAGTCGCATCTTCCGACTGGCCCGTTGCTGCTGGTGTAGTTTGCCGGCCAGGTGGAGCCCATCCATGTAGGGCACAACTCCATTATGCCGGATGACCTCCCGACCTAACGGGCTGTTGGCGAACTGGATAAACTTCATCACCTTAGCGCGGTTTGTGCCCCTGCAGATTAGTTACCAGATAGAGCGGTCGATAAAGCAAATAGGCTCCCGATTTGATATTTTCATAGCTGGGGAATTTGCCTTCCAGTTTGAGGATTTTAACATTACGTTTCCTGGCGGCTACTGACACCGGTGATTGCCAGACTGTTGAGATTGTTTCCAACCGCCTGTTCCAACGGACCTGATGAGGGGAATATGTTGTCAGAGGCGAACTCCATGTTAGGCGCAGCAAAAAGATACTCCCGGATAGCGTGGCCCACACCTGATATCTTGCCCTTCCGAATCAACAGCTCGATTGGCTGGTCAGTTCCACCCAGCTGCTTCCAGTTGGTGATTTTACCCTTGTAGATTGCTCTCAGATCCTCCAGTGATATATCGTTCACCGGGTTCTTCTTATGGGTGATGACCACCAGCGCATCCCAGGCAACGGGGTGGAATTGAACCGATCTCTCCGCCGGATGCCCCCACAGTTTATTGCGGCAACTGCCACCTATATCAACCTTGTTGGCAGCGACCTGACGAATGCCCTTTGTAGCGCCTCCGCCGGAAAGCTGGATCTCTGTTCC
>AASF01001577.1 GCA_000168735.1 Candidatus Endoriftia persephone str. Hot96_1+Hot96_2
GCGGCCGCGAATCGCCCTGATCATTCTTTCGGGCTTGGTGTGTTATTTGTCGGGTCTGCACCATCTGATGAAGTAAAAGCCATCATAGCTGAGTGGTCGAATAAGGAATATGCAGAAAACGCAAAAAAGTTGTTTGGCTTTTTTGGGTGATCGCATCGTACAACGACATGAGATAAACACCTTAAATCAGGATTTGGCGAAAAATAAGGGGACTATCGCCAATTTGAATCAGGCCGTAACTGAGCGTGATGAGGAGATCAATGTCCTCAATCAGGGGTTGGCCGAACGTGAAAACAGCATCTCCAATTTGAATCAGGCCATAACTGAGCGGGATGAGGAGATCACCACCCTCAATCAGGGGTTGGCTGAATGTAAAGGGACTATCGCCAATTTGAATCAGACCGTAACTGAGCGGGATGAGGAGATCACCACCCTCAATCAGGGGTTGGCTGAATGTAAAGGGACTATCGCCAATTTGAATCAGACCGTAACTGAGCGGGATGAGGAGATTGCCACCCTCAATCAGTGGGTTGGCCAAATGTGAAGGGACTATCGACAATTTGAATCAGGCCGTAACTGAGCGTGATGAGGAGATTACCATCCTCAATCAGTGGTTGGCCGAATATGAAGGGACTATCGCCAATTTGAATCAGGCCGTAACTGAGCGTGATGAGGAGATCACCACCCTCAATCAGGGGTTGGCCGAACGTGAAAACAGTATCTCCAATTTGAATCAGGCCGTAACTGAGCGTGATGAGGAGATCACCACCGCTCAATCAGAACTTGGTTTCGAACGTGAAGGNGGAGTATTCGCCAATTTGAATCAGACCGTAACNTTGAGCGAGAGGGGAANTGAAGATTAGCACCTTGAACCAAGGTTTAGCCGAGCGTGAGGGACATATCTCAGATTTGAATCAGACTTATACTGAGCAGGAGGAGAAGATTAATGACCTCAACAAGAGGATGGTCGAGCGTGATGCTGTAATTGCATCATTGCAGATGGCTCTAAAAGAGAGAGACCAATCTATAGTTGCTCGAGATTATGCTATCAATGAATACAAAAAATCCACATCATGGCGAGTGACGCGCCCGCTTAGATATCTTAAGTATAAGTACTTGTTCGCTATTAAGATAGAAAAATCTCTGATTAACGCGCTTGTGAATGTGCCAGTAGCTATACGGCAGTGGGGATTTGATGGGTTGTATCTCCGGATTTCCGAGAAGATTTCGCGAAGGCGGCTTCCGTATGCTCTTGGGGCGCTCTAACGCCTTCGCACTAGAAATGACGCAACACTCTTCCAATATTCGAGTGGTGGATGAATTCCGAAAGAATAACGGTGCAGCGGCAGAAGTACATCATAGAGATGATCATCTTGAATTAAGTCATGCTGTCGTTGAAACATCATCGAATTCTCGTAAAATCGCGTACATCATTAATGAGCATGATTTGATGACTCAACTTTTACAGAGTCATCAATTATTCAGAAGCATTGGTGGAGCTTGGATATGAATGCCAGGTTATCCGCGATAGCGAACTCACTGATAATACTAAGATAAATGCAGATATTTTAGTTCTCAATCGCATTGTTTGGTCACCCAATATTGATGTGCTGATCAATCAATTTAAAAATGACGGGCGGCCAGTTATTTTTGATATAGACGACTTTGTGTTCGATTCGTCTCAGATTTCACTTCTCCCNGAGCTACTAATGGCTATGGNTTTGACGAAGATTTACAACGAACCCTTTCCTTCATGGAGGGCGTTGCTAAAACCATGAAAATGTCTGATGTTGTCACTGCCTCAACTTTTGCCCTCATGGAGAGAGTGGAAAAACTGGGAATACCATCCTATGTTCTGCCGAACAATATTGGGAAGAATCAAATTGATCTCGCTGAAAATATCAAGATATGTAGGCAGGCGGAATCGTCGTCCTTGAGTAAAATAATCCGCATAGGATACTTCAGTGGCACGAAAAACGCACGAAGAGGACTTTGCTGAATGTGCGGAGGCCCTGCGAAGCTACACTTTTGGAGTGCCCTGATGTTGAACTTTTGATCGTAGGACACCTTGATCTGCCTTCTAGTTTCAATGAATACGAAAACCGTATTAGCAGAAAGCCATTGATGATTTATGAGGATATGCTCAGAGAGATGGCTACTGTTGATATCAATCTCGCACCACTTGAGCTAAACAATACCTTTACTGATTGTAAAAGCGAGCTAAAAATATTTGAAGCTGCACTCTTTGGGATTCCTACGATTGCTTCTTCAACTACGACATTTGCAGCGACGATTGCGCACGGTAGGACGGGG
>AASF01001576.1 GCA_000168735.1 Candidatus Endoriftia persephone str. Hot96_1+Hot96_2
GGTTAAACGAATCGCCTTGATCAACAGAGCGATACCGCCAGCAGCGCAACAAGTGACCAGCAAGATATAGAGGGAGCGGTGCAAACAGAAGCCAAGACCTGAGAGTCGCCCCCACTCATTGGGCTCCTAGCGCCAGAGCCCAGCCCCCAGCAGCATCGCCAGATAGAGACTTGGGAGCAACAGCACCGCTGCTACCACCAGCGGCACCAGTATCAGAGCAGTCAGCAGGCGCTGTTTGAGCATGTGCTCAGAGATCCTTGGCCGATTGCGTCTCCACCACCTGGCTCGCCGGTGCGACCGGAAACGACGGCTGCCGACGGGAATAGTCGGCAATCGCCGCGTCGAGGGCAGCGGGCATCGAACTCAGGCCAGAGCAGATCGGTGAAGTAGAGCTCGGAGTAGGCCGCCTGCCAGAGCAGAAAGTTGCTCACACGGCACTCGCCGCCAGTACGGATGAAGAGGTCGGGATCAGGCAGATCCAGGGAAGGCAAGCTGCGCCGCCAGTGCCTGCTCGTCGATGGCATCGACATCGATCTCACCGGCAGCCGCCTGCCGGGCCAGTCGACGCGCCGCGCGAATGATATCCCAGCGGCCGCCGTAGTTTGCCGCCACCTGTAATATCAGACCACTGTTCGCCGCAGTCAGCGCCTCCACCTCATGGATGCGTCGCTGCCAGTTTTTCCGGAAAGGCTGTGCGGTCGCCGATCACCCGCAGCCTGACACCGTTGCGGTGCAGGCGTCGCGCCTCCTTTCTGAGGGCGCGGATGAACAGATCCATGA
>AASF01001575.1 GCA_000168735.1 Candidatus Endoriftia persephone str. Hot96_1+Hot96_2
ACATCAGCATAATGGATGCCAGCAACAGGTCCGACTCAACAAATGGACGGATAAACTGCCCCAGATACTCAAGAAAGTGGCTGTTTTCTACGCCACCCACCAGCACGAACAGGGAGGCAAAGAACATCAACAGACTCATCTCCACATCCTGAAGCGAGCTATCCATATCGACCTTTCTGCCAATGAACAACAGGACGGTCAGACCTAAAACAGCTACCACCCAGGGTTCCCAATGCAGCGCGTGGTGGACGATAAATAGGACAACCATTACCGCAAGTACGCCCAAGGCGGCGTACCAGGTCTGAGGGTCTGCCAATTCTTCCAGCTTGGAAAAGTCAGGCCGGGTGGTTTCTGCTTTGAGTTCTTTCGCAAACAGCCATTTCTGCGCCACCTAAATGGTCAGCCAGGCCACAAGAACTAGCCCGCCCATGTGAATTAAAAAAGTATTGAAGTCGATATGGGCGGCTGAGCCGATCATCAGGTTAGGTGGGTCGCCGACTAGTGTGGCAACACCGCCAGTGTCTGACAGCAGCGCGGCTGCCAGCAGATAGGGCACCGGACTCACCTTGAGCGCTTGGCTGATCAGTATGATCAGCGGGCCGAAGATGACCACCGTAGTGACATTGTCCAGCAACAGGGAGATGACGGTAACCGCTGTTCCCAGCAACGCCAGTAAGAGAAACTGACGCCCCTTGGCTGATATCAGCAATACGATAGGCGAGTGCTTGGAAGCCACCCGTTGGGATCATGATCGACACGATGGTCATCATTGCCCCAAGCAAATACACCACATTCCAGTCGATAGCATGCAGCGCTCTCTCAGGGTCGTAAAAACCCATGAGCTGACCTGCTAAAACCATTAATGCAGCACCGCCCATGGCAAACTTGGTGCGGTGAAAGCCGTGCACGCCCTCGGTGAAGATGCCGACAAAAGTTGCGGCGAGTATGGCCCCTGAAATAGCCATCTGGTTATTCCAGATTAGGGCCTCCGTAAGAATATGAGATTCCATTATCAAGCTGCCTTAGAAAACAAGGTTCATCATTACCATCATCACCACCAGAAACAGCACCGTCATGATGCCGCCGGCCTTCATGAAGTCGGGCACCCGGTAGCCACCCGGCCCCATAATCAAGGCGTTGACCTGGTGGGTGGGGATGAGGAAGGAGTTTGAGGTAGCGATCGCCACGGTCAAGGCAAATACCGCGGGGTTGGCACCGGCGCCAATGGCGATGTTGACCGCCAGCGGCACCAGCAGCACGGTGGCGCCGACGTTGGACATCACCAGGGTGAAGAAGGTGGCGAGCACCGCGATTGCGGCCTGGATCACCCAGATCGGCATGTCGCCCACCACCGCAAGCACCTGATCGGCGATCCAGGCGGCAGTGCCACTGCTTTCCACCGCCAGGCCTAGGGGGATCAGTGAAGCGAGCAGGAACACCGTCTTCCAGCTCACCGCCTCATAGGCCTCTTCGATGCTGAGCACCCCGCAGAGCACCATCCCCACGGCGCCGGTGAGCAGCGCCACCGAGAGGCGGATGTCGGTGAACAGCACCAGTCCCAGAGCAACAGAAAAGAACAACAGTGCATAGCCGATCTTCTGCGGACGCAGTTCCTCATGGGGATACTCGGTGGTCACCAGCACAAAGTTGCGGTCCTTCTCGATGCGGGTCAGGGCATCCCAGGCGGTATGCACCACTAGAGTGTCGCCGGCCTGAAAGGGGGTGTTGCGGATCTCATCGCCCTCATGCAGCGTCTTGCCGTTGCGGTGCAGACCAACCATCGCCAGGCCATAACTCTTGCGCATCCAGACATCACGGGCACTCTTGCCGATCAGACTGGAACCGGGCGGTATCACCACCTCAGCGATACCGGCCTTGGTGGGAGCCAGGGCCTCGGCGAAACTGCGCAGCCCCTGGCGCTGTTTCAGAGCATACTTTTCGATGAAGTGGTCGAGATCACAGGGGTCGGCCACCAGCCCCAACACCATCCCCCTCTGGATCTCGGTGGTGCGGGCCAGGGTGCCCGGACCGACTCGGGTCTCCTCGCCAAGACGTTTACTGGCGATCACCCGCACCCGGTATTTGGTCTCCACATCATCCAGTCGCTTACCCACCAGAGGGCTGGTGTCCGGCACCACCAGTTCCGATAGGGAATAGTTGATGCCGTAGACATCCTGGAAATACTTCATCGGATCGGAGCCACTGGTGCTGCTCTCGTTCCCGCTAGCCGGCAGCACAAACCGACCGGCCAATACGAAATAGATGATGCCGGTCGCCACCAGGGCCAGCCCCACCGGGGTGACGGAGAAGAGCGACCAGGTCGTCATCTGCTGTTCCGCTGGCAGCGCCTGGTTGGAGGTGAGAATCAGATCGTTGAGCAGGATCAGGGGACTCGATCCCACCATCGTGATGGTGCCGCCGAGAATGGCGCAGAACCCCATCGGCATCAGCAGGCGTGACATCGGCAGCCCGGAACGGGCAGAGATACGTGAGACCACCGGCAGAAACAGCGCGGCGGCGCCGACATTCTGCATAAACGAGGAGATGACACCGACGGTGCTGGAGATGATGGGGATGATGCGCGCCTCACCGCTGCCACCGACCTTCAGGATGAAGCTGGCCACCCGGCTCATGATACCGGTCTTGTCGAGACCGGCGCCGATGATCATAACCGCGATGATCGAAATCACCGCATTGGAGGAGAAGCCGATCGAACAGATGCTGGGTGTCGACCAGACCCTGTGCCAGCCCCATGACGGGCGCCAGCAGAGAGGTCAGCCCCAATAACACCATCACCGTGGTGGCGGCCACATCCACTCCCACCACCTCAAAGGCGAATAGATAGATGGTAAAGAGCAGCAGGCCGCTAACCCAGGCGATCTCGATACTAGGCACCACCTTTGCCATGTAGAGGGCAATAACCGCGAATATCGCGGCCGCAATCCATTGCTTGCGATCCAGGCCCTTGGCCTGCGCGACCATGCGCTCCTCATCGGCAAGTGAGATCAAGACACTTTCCTCCTTTGTCAGCCCAGCAAAAATCCGCTCAATCCCGCCGCACCAGCGGCAAGAAGACGACTTTATGCTAGCTATATGAACGTTAAGAAAAGGCTAAGGGGATGCTAAGGATTCGTGATAGGCGGGTAGATAAGGGCTGGCAGGCAAGCGGAGAGCATCACCGGGATTCCCGGACCGATCGGCGATCCCAGGCAAACTACCACTCCACCCTCTCGATGCGGCTCAGAACGAGAGCCGGAAGATGGTGCCCAGCCCCTCGTGGCTCTCTATATCGATACTCCAGCCGTA
>AASF01001574.1 GCA_000168735.1 Candidatus Endoriftia persephone str. Hot96_1+Hot96_2
TCAACGGCTGGAACGGACTCTCACCTTCACTATGTTCTCTGGGCAGTCGCTTGAGACTGTGTTCCGTATCGTTACCTCTATCTCTTCTACCTCGCATCCAGTGGGCTGGGAGGAGATCTCGGCGCGCAGACAGCAGACGATTGATGCCGCGGTGAACCTATTGCAGGAGAGCTACCAGTACACCATCAACCGACGTAATTCGGAGATGACTGAGTACATCCTCTCGGCGCCGGTGCTGATGGCCGGTGAGGATGTGCCGGTGCGCTCCTTGCTGGGTAAGGTGGTGCGGGCCAGCTTGAAGCCGGGAGCCAAGGGCACGCTGATGCGCGAGTCGTTGCCCCGGTTCCCGATGCTGCAGTGGCTGCAGTTCCTCGCAAAACACTACGACCGCAGCCAGATTCAGGAGATCTATGGGCGCTATCGCAAGCGCTGTCTGGATCTTTCCCGTGCCTCTGGTGATGACGATGGCGCGGTGCGCATGGCGGGTAACTATGCGGCGGTGCTGATGGCCTGGCGGCTGCTGTGTGAGTTTGCTGGGGTGGAGGAGTCTCAGGGCGACTTTCCTCAGGATGTGCTGCATGAGATGAATGAGCACATCTCAGAGACCAGCCAGGACCGGGAGCCGTGGGTGTGGATCATGGAGATCGCGCTGTCGGAGATCGACTCGGGGTGAGTTTCGCTATCCGCATATGTTTGACTCGGTGCAGGACGACGAGCGTGTTGATGTGGAGTGCCTGTTGGTGCGCACCAGCAATATCATGGACCACATCGCCCATTCACCGGCGCTGCGGGACCGCTGGAATGCCTTGCCGGTGAAGTCAGACCGGGTGTTCAAGCGCCAGCTGCGCCAGGCCGGGGTTATTGTGGCCGAGAATAAGGAGCGGGTGATCAACAGTCGGCGGGTGAGCAACCTGGTGGCTGTCGATCTGGATGCCTTGTGTCCGCTACGGGCTGTCGGTGGGCTGGAAGTGAAACGGCGCCAGTGTGAGGGGCCGATCAAGCGGATGCGCCCGTCCGGCCGCGCCTCGCGGCGCGCGACCTATGCCGCCACGGGGATCTATATCGCGGTCCAGCCGATCGCCGATCTTTGCCTCCGTCACGGCCAGATCGTAGGCGCTTTGCAGGTTCATCCAGAACTGCGCCGAGGTGCGGGAAATACCCGCCCCAGCCGCAGCTCGGTTCAGCATGTCGCCACTCCTAGTGGTAGCTCGATCAGGCGCACTGCTGCTCGCGGACATGTGAGGCGCGCCAAGCCTCGATCACCTCAAGAAGCCCTCTGCAACGGCAGCACCTCACGCTCGATCTCGTCCTGCTTCCGCCGGGCCGCCTTCAGCTCATAGGCGGCCTGAAGGTTCATCCAGTACATTGGCGTGGTGTTGAAATAGCGGGCCAGCCGCAGCGCGGGTATCCACCGTAATGCCGCGCCGCTCCCGCACCACGTCATTGATCCGTGGCGCGGGAGACCCGCAGCGCGGTGGCCAGCGCATTGGCGCTCATGCCCAACGGGCTCCAGGTACTCCTCGCGGAGAATCTCGCCGGGGTGAATTGGTCTCATCTGGTTCATGCGTCTGTCCTCCTAGTGATAATCGGTGATCTCCACATCGCACGGCGCGTCCGTCCAGGAACCCCCAGATGCGCCACTGCTGATTGATGCGGATGCTGTATTGATCCCTGCCGGTCGTCACTGAGCTTCTCCAGCCGGTTGCCGGGCGGCAAGCGCAGAATCCGCCAGTTCGACCGCGCAGTCGAGCATCTGCAACTTGCGTTCCGCCTGTGCGCGAAAGGCCCGGAACTGCCGGGGGCATTGCCCCTCATAGAGCGCCTGGGTCTGC
>AASF01001573.1 GCA_000168735.1 Candidatus Endoriftia persephone str. Hot96_1+Hot96_2
TATCAAGTAGGGAAGTGGCAGAACGCATCAGCACCTCTATCTCCCGCTCTTCCAGTGAAAGCGCATCACTGAGGCTCTCAATCTGCGGCGGTAAAATAGTCGTCAGTTGGAGACAAACTCAACGACCCTGGTGCGTTCACCCCCCTCCATCAGCACCTTTACCGTGCCATCCGGCAATTTCAGCAGTTGCAGGATATTTGCGAGTGTTCCAATGCCATACATATCCCCTACTTCGGGGTCATCCACATCAGCGCTCTTCTGCGCTGCCAGCAGGATCTGCTTGTTGCTTTGCATTTNGGCGGCATCAAGCGCGCGGATCGAATTTGTCTCGTCCGACAAAAAGGGGGATCACCATGTGTGGGTAGACCACCACATCCCCCGCAGCGGCAACACAGGGAACGATATTCATTGACGTGTTCAGTCATTCCAGAACTCTTCTCTTCTTGGGCCATTAAGGGCATGCCCCCAATAGACAGACGGATTCCACCCAGCCACCACTGTGATGGGGCCATGGCGTCTGTGATGGATAGATCAACGGCAGACTAGCAACGGCAAGCTACTGCCAGCGTTTGTCATACAACGTACGGATAGAATTGGGGTGTCCCGGGGAAAATTCAAGCATAAAAACCCTCCGGCGAGCTCAAATCACCCACCGGAGAACTTTTAAGATCAGTCAGAAGCGGCAATCTGCTGCTGCTCCCCTCCGCCGTAGATCATCAGCGGCTCCGTCTCCCCGGCGATGACCGATTCATCCAGCACCACCTTGGAAACATTATCCATAGAGGGCAGGTCATACATGGTGTCGAGCAACACCTGTTCCAGGATGGTGCGCAGGCCGCGTGCACCCGTCTTGCGCTCCATCGCCTTGCCTGCGATGGCGCGCAGAGCGTCCGCGCGGATCTCAAGTTCGCACCCTTCCATTTCGAACAGCCGTCCATACTGCTTGGTAAGCGCATTCTTTGGCTCGGTGAGGATCTTCACCAGCGAATCCTCATCCAGTTCCTGGAGGGTCGCGACCACCGGTAGACGGCCGACAAACTCAGGAATCAGCCCATATTTAATCAAATCTTCCGGCTCCACATCAACGATGATCTCGCCCACCGAACGCGCTTCGTCCTTGCTGTGGACCTCAGCGGAGAACCCAATACCTCCCTTCTCCGAACGATCTTTGATCACCTTCTCTAAGCCCGAAAAGGCACCGCCGACGATGAACAGGA
>AASF01001572.1 GCA_000168735.1 Candidatus Endoriftia persephone str. Hot96_1+Hot96_2
GATCAACAGAGATGTACCGCCAAAATAGAATGGGACATTCCATCCGACGATTAAAAATTCCGGCAACAAGCAAACAGCAGTAATGTAGATTGCACCAGCAAAGGTCAGCCGGGACATTACGCCGTCGATGTATTTTGCAGTCTGCTCGCCTGGTCGGATGCCCGGGATAAACGCACCAGAGCGCTTCAGATTATCGGCCGTCTCTTTTGAATTAAAGACCAGCGCTGTATAGAAGAAGCAGAAGAAAATAATCGCTGCTGCCATAGGCCATCACGTAGACCGGCTCACCTGGCGACAGCTTTGAAAAAATATCCTGTAGCCAGCGCGTCTCCTCGGAATTCCCGAACCACTGCCCAAGCGTCGCTGGAAACAGGATGATGCTTGAAGCAAAGATCGGCGGAATCACGCCAGCCATATTCAGCTTAAGCGGCAGATGAGAACTCTGCGCCTGCATCAGGCGCCGTCCCTGCTGTCGTTTCGCATAGTTGACGGTAATCCTTCGTTGCCCCTCGCTCGACGAACACAACGAAGCCGGTGACGGCAATTGCCAATGCGAATAACACCAGGATCGTCAAAACGTTCAATTCACCGGTACGTGCCAACTCAAGCGTGCCACCCGATGGCGGACGGCAACCCCGGCCACGATACCGGCAAAGATGATC
>AASF01001571.1 GCA_000168735.1 Candidatus Endoriftia persephone str. Hot96_1+Hot96_2
CCTTGATCACCGATCTGCAGCAGATGGGGCGCATCATTCCCGGCGAGGTGCTGGTCACCGATATGACCGATCCAGACTGGGAGCCGATCATGAAACGCGCCGCTGCCATCGTCACCAACCGCGGTGGGCGCACCTGCCATGCGGCGATTATCGCTCGCGAGCTGGGGGTGCCGGCGGTAGTGGGCTGCGGCAATGCCACCGAGACGATCCCGGACGGCGAGCCGATCACCGTCTCCTGCGCCGAGGGCGACACCGGCTTCATCTACAGGGGCGAGCTGCCATTCAACTATCAGCGGGTCGAGCTAGAGCAGATGCCGGAGGTACCGCTGAAGGTGATGATGAACGTTGGCAACCCGGACCGGGCCTTCGATTTCGCCATGATCCCCAACCAGGGGGTGGGGCTGGCGCGACTGGAGTTCATCATCAACAACATGATCGGCATCCACCCCCGGGCGCTACTGGAGTATGAGCAACTGCCGGATGAGCTGAAGCGCGCAGATCGCACCACGCATCACCGCCTATGGTGATCCGGTCGAGTACTATGTGGGCGCGGCTCAGCGAAGGCATCGCCACCCTGGCGGCGGCGTTCCAACCAGAGCCGGTGATCGTGCGCATGTCGGACTTCAAATCCAACGAGTATGCCAACCTAATCGGCGGCGAACGCTACGAGCCGCGGGAAGAGAATCCGATGCTCGGCTTCCGCGGCGCCTCCCGCTACACCTCGGAGGCCTTCCGGTGACTGCTTTGCGCTGGAGTGCCGTGCCTTCAGGCGAGTGCGCGACGAGATGGGGCTGACCAATGTGGAGATCATGATCCCGTTTGTGCGCACCGTCGAAGAGGCCCAAGGGGTGGTGGATGCGCTGGCGGCCAACGGCCTGCGCCGTGGCGACAATGGCCTGCGCCTGATCATGATGTGCGAGATCCCCTCCAACGCACTGCTGGCCGAGCAGTTCCTCGAGCTGTTCGACGGCTTCTCGCATCGGTTCCAACGACCTCACCCAGTTGACCCTCGGCCTCGACCGGGACTCGGCGCTGGTCGCCGCCAGCTTCGACGAGCGCAACCCGGCAGTGAAGGCGCTGATCCGCATGGCGATCGACGCCTGCCACAAACGCGGCCGCTATATCGGCATCTGCGGACAGGGGCCCTCGGACCACCCGGACCTGGCTGAGTGGCTGCTGCAACAGGGCATCAGCAGCATCTCGCTCAACCCCGATACGGTGGTCGATACCTGGCTTTTACTGGCAGGGAAAAAGTCCGTTTCACAGTAGATTGTTGAGCACTTGAACCGGATGGGGTATCCGCTGATTGTCCAACCGTTTGACCTGACTGCGGCAGGAATAGCCAGTCGCAACCAATATACCCCGGTTGTCGGGGTCGTTGATCACCTCCGACCAGCTCAGCTGATATATTTTCTTTGAGGTTTCCAGATTGTCTGCTTCGTGACCAAAGGTGCCAGCCATACCACAACACCCAGTTGCCAGCGTTTCGAGCTGTTGCCCAAGCGCCTGGGAATATCTGTTGCCAGTCACGAATCGTCTGCACCGCTGATGTCCGTTCGGAACAGTGGGCGAGCAGTTTGAAGTGGTGCGGCAGCAGTTTTTTTCCATGTGTCGTCAGAATCTCACGCTGCTGAGCCAGCCACTCCTGGATGAGCATGACGTTTACCACTTCTGCATCCTTGATCTTCCGGTACTCTTCACGGTACGTCAGCGTTATCGAGGGGTCTATTCCCACCAGAGGCACACCGGTGGTCGCCAACTCCGCTAGCATCTGGGCGTTCTGTCTGGCGGTATTTTCGAATGCTTGTAGAAAACCGTGGATGTGCAGCGGTTTACCGTTAGGGCGATACGGCGCCACCAAGACAGTAAAATCCAGCTTTCTCAGCAGATCCACCAGATCCAGGACCAACTGGGATTCAAAGTAGCTGGTGAAGGCATCCTGGACGATGATGACTGCTGCATCTCTCTCGTTCTGTGTCAGCGATTCGATCGCATCAATGGACGCGAGGGGGTAAAGTACGCTGCTCCAGACCCCCCTTGAGAGTATGGGTAGAGATGGCTGGACTATT
>AASF01001570.1 GCA_000168735.1 Candidatus Endoriftia persephone str. Hot96_1+Hot96_2
GATCAGGGCATGGCCGCGGGCATCCTGTTGCCAGCGTCGCCACTCACCCTGATAGCCGGAGAAGCTGGCCGTCGGCAGAGGCTGGAACTGCATTGGCATCTACATAGACCCCGTCGTCGCGCAGTTCGGCGGGAAAGATGGCGATGCGGTCGTGGGGGTTTGTAAGGGGATACGCCGGTTTCAAGGTCAAAGTTCCACTGATGCAGTGGGCAGATCGCCTCGCCGTTCTGCACCCGACCACGGGACATCTGCCCCTCCCGGTGCTGGACAGCGGTCGTCGATGGCGTAGATCCGGCCCTGATCGAGAAACAGCGCCAGTGGACGTGCCGTTGACCACCACCCGGTGGCCCTCGCCCTCACACAGTTGCTGGAGATCACAAACACGTGTTGGTTTGCTTCATCCTGCTCTCCTCCATGGTGATGCCGGATGTGGCAATACCATTTAGATTTTAGTAGCCAACCCAGGCGTATCCACTCCGCCTGTTGCTGCGCTGGTTGCATCTCGGCGAATGGGCGATAGGCGGCGCTGACCTGTTCCGCCTGGTCCTGCAGTTATGCCGGAGAGGGCAAAGGGTGCGCCGGGCTGGATCAGTTGCATCAGTGTGGATGCGAGTTCGATCAGCGGTCCGGCAAGGATGTTGGCCAGCAACAGGTCGTTTTCGGTTTGCGGGGTCTGTTCTGGTAGGCAGATCTCCAGCCGCCCGGCGACGCCGTTTTTCTCGGCGTTGGCCTGGGTTGCCTCCAGCGCTTGGGGATCGTAGTCCACCGCGATGGCGCGTTCCGCCCCCAGCAGCAGCGCGGCGATCGGCCAGAATGCCCGAGCCGCAGCCATAGTCGATGATGCGTTTGCCGCGCAGATCCTGCCCCTCCAGCCATTCCAGGCAGAGCGCGGTGGTGGGGTGGGTGCCGGTGCCGAAGGCGAGGCCGGGGTCGAGCTTGACCAGCACGGCATCGCTTGCCGTCACCTGCTGTCCATCCGGACAGATCCATAGTCGCTGGCCGAATTGCATCGGCTTGAAGTGCTCCAGCCAGGTCCGCTCCCAGACCTGGTCTTCGAGGCGCTCGATGTTCAAGTTGAGGCTGACATCAGCGGCGAGTGCTTGGTTGAGGGCGGCGCGTAGTTCGTCGATGTTCCGCTCGGCCTCAAACAGGGCGGTGACGCGGGTAGCATGCCAGAGCTGCTCCTCGCCGGGTTTGGGTTCCAGCAGCGGTTGGTTGCCGGCGTCACCCAGCGTGACCGGAGAGCGCACCGAGGCCCTCGAAAACCAGCTCCAGCAGCGGTGCCGCGATCCTCGTCAGTCTCGATGGAGAGTTGCAGCCCAGGGCATGGAATCAATCTTGAATTGTGAATGTTGAATTAGGCTGCACGCAATGCGTGCACCCTAATTCAAGGTGAAAGTTCAACAGTGGCTCGTCAGAGTCCCAGTTTTTCTTCCAGGTAGTGGATGTTGGCGCCGCCCAGCCTGGAAGGCGGCGTCCTTCATGATCTCCTGCTGCAGCGGGATGTTGCACTTGATGCCGCCAATCACCATCTCGGCCAGGCCGACTGCGCATCCGCGCGATGGCGGATTCACGAGTGTCACCCGTGGGTGATCAGCTTGCCGATCATCGAGTCGTAGTGGGGCGGCACCCGGTAGCCATTGTAGATGTGGCTCTCGACGCGCACCCCCATGCCGCCCGGAACATGCAGCTGGGTGATGGTGCCGGGGCTGGGCATGAAGTTTTTCGGATCTTCGGCGTTGATACGGCATTCCACCGCGTGGCCGCGCAGGGTCACATCCTCCTGCGTGAAGCTGAGGGGCTCACCGGCGGCGATCATGATCTGTTCTCGCAGGATGTCGATACCGGTGACCATTTCGGTGACCGGGTGTTCAACCTGTACGCGAGTGTTCATTTCGATGAAATAGAACTCGTCGTTCTCGTAGAGAAACTCAAAGGTGCCGGCGCCGCGATAACCCGATCTGGCGGCAGGCCTCGGCGCAGCGTCCACCCACTTTGGCGCGCTGTTCCGGGGTGATGCCGGGGGCTGGGGCCTCTTCCACCACCTTCTGATGGCGCCGCTGCATGGAACAGTCGCGTTCGCCCAGGTGCACTGCGTTGCCGTGAGTGTCGGCCAGTACCTGGAACTCTACGTGACGCGGGTTCTCCAGGTACTTCTCCATGTAGACCGTGCCGTTGCCGAAGGCCGCTTCCGCCTCGGCCTTGGTCATCGCCA
>AASF01001569.1 GCA_000168735.1 Candidatus Endoriftia persephone str. Hot96_1+Hot96_2
GATCAACGCAGCGGCGCAACTGCGGCACCAGAAAGATGAAGCCGACAAAGTCGGTGACAAAACCAGGCAACAGCAGCAGTACACCGCACACCAGCAGCACCGCGCCCCTCCATCATCTCGATCGCGGGCACCTCGCCACGCTCCATCGCCCCACGCACCCGCATCAGCGTCGAAAAGCCCTGCAGACGCACCATCGCACCGCCGATCAGGGCGGTCAGCAGGGTGAGAAAGATGGTGGCAAAGGCGCCTATCTGCGAGCCGACCTGGATCAGAAAGTAGAGCTCGACCAGTGGGATGCCAACAAACAGCAGTAGGAATATGAGTAACGGATTCATGCCGCAGCAGGGTACGCTCGAGCTGAACTCAGGACAAGCCCGCGCCACCCGCCAGCAGCCCCAGCGGACGCTGTCACCCCGCCCCTTTTTAGAGTATCTTTCCCCGATGTCGACATCGGTGCTTCTCAGCCTCTGCAGCGTACCCGACCGGGAGACCGGCCTGCGTCTAGCGCAACAGCTGGTGGAGCAGCGGCTTGCCGCCTGCGTCAGCCTCAGCGCGCCAGTCACCTCCATCTATCGATGGCAGGGCAAACTGGAAACGGCAGAGGAGCTGCAGATGTTGATCAAAACAACAACCAAGCAGTACCCAGCAATGGAAGCTGCAATCCGGGCATCACATCCCTATGAACTTCCAGAGATCATCGCAGTCCCTGTAGAAAGCGGGCTCGATGACTATCTCAACTGGGTGGAGCAATGCACAACAATAGAATAACGACCTTCCTCATCATCACCCTGGCTGGGGCTGCTGCTCGCCCCCTTTGCTTGGGCTGAAGACGAACTACTGATGCCGGATCAGGCATTTCAGATCAGCGCCCGCAGCGACGGCCCCGACACCCTGCTGGTAGAGTGGCAGATCGCCGACGGCTACTACATGTACCGCGACAAGCTCCGCTTCAGCAGCGACGCGGTGGGCATCGAGCTGGGCGAGCCGGAACTCTCCGAAGCGAAGATTAAGCAGGACGAATTCTTCGGCGAGGTGGCGATCTACCGGGGCCACGCTAGCGCACGCATCCCGATCAAGCGCGACCCAGGCGCCCCTGAAACCATCACCCTGGAGGCCCGCTCCCAGGGGCTGTGCCGATCTCGGGATCTGTTTCCCGCCCCATTCCCAGGAGATCAAGCTGGCGCTGGCGCCACAGCCTGCCGTAGCGCAGCAGGCTTCACCCGCGCCGCTTCCCCTACTGGGCGAAACTGCCGCCACTGCCCCCCTGTTTGCCAACGATGAGGGTGGCGAACTGCTGCCGCCCGAAGAGGCCTACAAACTCGCGGCCATCGTCGAGGATGGCCGCCGGCTGCGCCTTCGCTGGGAGATCGCCCCAGGCACCTATCTCTACCACGACAAGATCAAACTGGCGCTGATCGAGGCGGACGGTGTCGCCCTCGGCGACTATCAGCTGCCCGAGCCTGAGATCAAGAAAGACTCACCCACCCCAGACGGGACGATCGGCGATGTAGCGGTCTATCACGACCAGATCGAACTGCTGCTGCCGCTCACGCGCAGCAACACCGAGGCCACCGAGATCGTGCTGGAAGCGAGCTACCAGGGCTGCGCCGAGATCGGCGTCTGCTATCCGCCGCAGCGTCGCGAATTCACCCTGGCCCTGCCGGGAATAAGCAAGGCTGCAGCAGCGGAGACCGCACCTGCAGAGGTCACGCCTGCCGCGACACCGGCAGCTGCCGAGAGCAGCATCCCACTCTCTGAGGTCGATCAGATCACCGCCACCCTGGCTGGCGGCAGCTCCCTGCTGGTGATCGGGCTCTTTTTCGTGATGGGGCTGGGGCTGGCGTTTACCCCCTGCATCTTCCCGATGATCCCGATCCTCTCTGGCATTATCGCCGGCCATGGCGGCACGATCACCACCCGCAAGGCCTTCACCCTCTCTCTGGTCTATGTGCTGGCAATGGCCCTCACTTACACCCTAGCCGGGGTACTGGCCGGGCTGTTCGGCGAGAACCTGCAGGTCGCCTTCCAAAACCCCTGGGTCCTCGCCACCTTCGCCCTGGTGTTCGTCCTGCTGGCGCTCTCCATGTTCGGCTTTTACGAACTGCAGCTGCCCAGCAGCCTGCAGAGCCGCCTTTCAGAGATCAGCAACAAGCAGCGGGGGGGCTCACTGGCCGGGGTCGCGATAATGGGCTTTCTCTCCGCACTAATTGTCGGGCCCTGCGTGGCGCCGCCGTTGGCCGGCGCGCTGATCTACATCGGTCAGACCGGCGATGCCCT
>AASF01001568.1 GCA_000168735.1 Candidatus Endoriftia persephone str. Hot96_1+Hot96_2
AGTCTGCAGGTTAACGAATCGCCTTGATCATGGCATAGCGCTCCCACTCCCGCGCCTGGGAGTGGTAGTAGTTCTCCAGGGCATCGAAGTGCATCGCCAGCGGACCAACACTGCCAAAGGGACGCAGGCGGGTGTCGACGCGAAATACAAAACCGTCTGGGTTGACGGTATCGAGCGCCTGCACCAGACGCTGGCAGAGGCGAATGAAGAACCGCTCGTTGCTGCGCGGCCGCGGGCCATCGGTCTCGCCTGGCTCCGGGTACGCAAAGATCAGGTCGATATCGGAGGAGAGATTGAGTTCGCGTGCGCCCAGCTTGCCCATGCCGAGCACCAGCAAGGACTGGGCCTCGCCTGCGGCGTTGCGCGGCGTACCCATCTCCCGGCAGGTCCAGTCATAGCAGCAGCACCCAGACTCTGCTGGATGGTGCATGTCGGCCAGTTCCGGAGAGGTCTTCCAGGGGTCTCACCCAGCGGCGCCCAGCCGGCAATGTCGCGGCAGATGATGCGCACCATCTGCTGGCGGCGGAACTGGCGCAGAATCTTGTGCAGGGCGGTTTCGTCGCTGGCATCCGCCAGTCGCTCTGCTAGCTGACCTGCCATCTCGCCAGCGGTGTAGCTCGACTGCAGCTGACCACTGTTAAGCAGCCCCGGCAGCAGCCCCGGATCCCGCTTGCAACTCTGCGCCACATAACCGCTCGCCTCCCAGGGCCGCTTCAGGGTCTGCCACCAGGGCGTGCAGTATCGGGCACCCGCTCGCCGGCATCGGCCAGCGTCTCGCACCAGTGCGGACCACTCCACCTCCACACTCTCGGCAATTGCGTCGGACATACCAGTCCCTAATTTGGCCACTCTGGGTGAAAGAGGGAACAGCTTACTAGCCCTACCATGCGCGACTCAATCAGACTGATGATCGGTCATGGAACGAGCTGCACCCCATGCTGCATCAGCCAGTCTCGGTCGAGTTCCCAGCTCACCCGTTCGACCGCCGGGTCGGCCAGCACCATGTCTCGGGCTTTGGTCTGGATTCGCGCCAAGCTCACGCTGTGCCTGCTGAAAGCGCGGACCGCTGGTCTGGCGGGATGTGAGATCGTCAAACAGCAGGTGCAGAATCCGCTCCACCGGAACCTCCAGTGGAGCGCGGCGTACTCATCACCGCCTTGCGCCCATCGAGCCGCACCACCCGGAAACGGTAGCTGAAGCTGTTCAGCTCCGGATCAGCTGCGAGACGCTGGTTCAATTCGCTGACTTTCGGGCTTTCATAGCCGAACAGCAGCGCCCAGACCGAGCACCAGCAAAACCAAAAAGACCACGTAGTTGCGAGTTCCTCTGTCCATCTCTCTTCACCAAACAGGTAATACGGGGTACTAATGGTAACAACGCCATAGCCATCACGACT
>AASF01001567.1 GCA_000168735.1 Candidatus Endoriftia persephone str. Hot96_1+Hot96_2
ATCACCTCCGCCCGTTTCGTGTTGCACCGCATGCCTGAGCAGGTTCGCACCCTCTGGTCTGGAGTACTATCGGCAACGACATCGGACGGGCGGTGCCGGCCATCGTCGAGATCAAAGCGTATCTGGACCGGCACGACAAGGTCACGTTGGTGGGTCTGGAGCACCTCGATGAGCGCTATCTGAAGGCGGTCAAATACTCCACCAAGGGCGGCCCGCGCCGAGCGCCCCAAGATGGTGCTGCTGGCCGACATCGCCAGCGATCAGGCGGACCAGGTCAGCAGCGCGGCAGACCAGGTGGTCGAACTGGTGGAGGCACGCGGCGGCGAGGGTTTTATCGCCAGCAGCGCCGAGGCGCGCAGACATTTCTGGCTCGACCGGGCCCGCACCGCCGCCATCTCCGCCCACACCAACGCCTTCAAGATCAACGAAGACGTGGTGATCCCGGTGGAGCGCCTGGGCGACTACAGTCGCGGCATCGAGCGCATTAATATCGAGGAATCGATCAGGAACAAGATCGAGATCGCTGATGGCGTTCTCGACTATCTACAGAGCAGAGAATGGGGCGATCTGGACAGCGAGGCCTTCGGTGCCAGCGATGAGAATGAAGCGATCTCCCGCGCCAAGATCAGCCTGGCGCAGAGCGCCGTTGAGCGGGCGCGGGGGCGCTGGAGCGAGACCCGGCAACAGATCGAACAGCCTGCCGCCGACCACCGGCAGCTGCTGAGCGAAGCGGAGGCCCAACACATCCAGCCAAACGACCGGTTGCTCGATCTGCTACTGCGCCGTGACCTGCTGATCTCCTACCGGCAGGAGATAGCTCTGCAGCTGGATGAGGCCTTCCCCGGCCAGGAAATGCAGCCGCTACGCCACGCGCTGCGCGAGATCCACCAGCGGCTCCGGGAGTCGCGGCTGTTCGTGGCGCTTGCACATGCATGCCCGGTGACGGCAACGTGCATACCAATATCCCCTGTCCACTCCGACAACTACGCGATGCTGCACCGCGCCGAGCGGATGGTGGACCGCATCATGGCACTGGCCTCCTCGCTGGGCGGAGCGATCTCTGGTGAGCACGGCATTGGCACNTGGANCCCAAGCTGCAAGTACCTAGAGCCGGAGAAGCTGCAGGCGTTTGCCCGCTACCAAGGCACAGGTCGATCCCGAACAGCATTTCAACCCGTGGCCAAGCTGGCTATCGGTGCCGATCTGCACAACGCCTACACTCCTTCGCTCCAAGCTGCTGGAGCCAGGAGGCAATCATCCTCGAAGAGAGTGAGCTGGGCGCGCTCAACGACGAGATCAAACACTGTCTGCCGCTGTGGCCAAGTGCCAAGCCGGTCTGCATGACCCATGTACCACGTGCCAACCTGCTCTACTCACCGCGCAACAAGATCCTCGCTACCGGCCTGATCATCGAAGCCTTCCTCTACGAGGAGCAGACCCGCCGCGGTCGATCGGCAACGCCATTTCGATGAGATGAACGACGTGGCCGACCACTGCACCGTCTGCCACGAAGTGCCTCACGCCCTGGCCCGGTCAATATCGACTTCGGTGAGGTCACCACCCGCATGCGCAAGATCCTCACCGAGCGCGGCCAGAAGCGCCGCAGCCTGGGTGCGATGGCGGCGATGAGTTTCCTCAATATGACCGATCCACGGGGCCAATCCGCTGCGATGCGCCTGGGGCTGGCCGAGTGGGGATTCAAGGCGCTTAATCTGGCGCATGGGCTAGCCAAGCGCAGTGGTCTACTGAAACAGCGCAGCACCCTACCCCGGCGCCACCACAGGCAGACCGGAGGTAAAGACCCTGGCGCTGGAGATGCTGAGCTACCCGATCCGGGTAGAGCCACCCAAGCAGAGCCTGGCGGGCGATGCTCAAACTAGAGGATCACACCACTATACCGATCCTGCACAGCCCTAAGGGGTCGCCCGAAGAAAACGAGGCGGTCTTCTATTTCCCAGGCTGCGGCTCAGAGCGCCTCTACAGCGAGATCGGTCTGGCGACCCTAGCGATGCTGGCCGAGACTGGCGCCACCACCGTGCTCCCCCCCGGCTATCTCTGCTGCGGCTACCCACAGAGCGCGGCCGGACAGGCGCAGCGCGGTCACCAGATCACCACTGAGAACCGGGTGCTGTTTCACCGTGTCGCGAATACTCTCAACTACATGGATATTCGCACCGTGGTGGTCTCCGTGCGGCTACGTGCATAGATCAGCTGCTGAAGTATGAATTTGAGAAGATCTTTCCCGGCTGCCGACTGCTCGACATCCATGAATACCTGATGGA
>AASF01001566.1 GCA_000168735.1 Candidatus Endoriftia persephone str. Hot96_1+Hot96_2
GATCCGGCAGATTGAGCTGATGATAACTCCAATCAGCTGTCGTCCCTAGTGTCTGGCGGAGTGCAGTCCACAATCTTTGCGGGCTGCACCCTGCGGGTCAGATCCTCGCCTGAATCCGTGCCAATTGTTCCACCTGCGGACGGTTACGGTAGTCAGGGCTGGGCATGCGTCGCATCGCGCTGGCGGCCGCCCGGTAGTTGTTGAAACTGCCGTAGATCAGCTGATAGTGGTTGCCGCTCTTCAGATAGGCAAGATCCTGCTTCAGGTAGTGGCCGTAGCGATCGGCGATCTTGTAGAGCTGCTGCTTGTTGGCCACATTCGCGAGACGGATCGCATAGTGGTTTGACGGCTGACTGGCAAGGCCACTCGGGGCCGTGGATGGTGTTGTCGCTGCCGAATTGGTGCAGCGGTGCGATCGCAACGACCCGGCCATCCAGACTCTCGACGCTGTCCCCCATGTTGGTCAGCTCACTCTTCAGGCGAGTGATCTTCTGCTTCAGAACCTTGACCTGCTGGGCCATCGCCTCACTATCTTGCTGATGAGCGCTGGCGGCGGCGCGCTGTGCGCTCAGCTGCTGCTGTAGGGAGGCAACCTGCTGTGCCATGGCGACCTGCTGTTGTGCATTCAGATCGAACTGCTGAGCAACGCGCTGATCCAGTTTGTTCTCCTGGTACCAGCGGTATTGCTGGTAGCTGGAGAAGACGGCCACCGCGAGTACCACCAGGATCAGGCTGATCCCCAGCATCTTGAAGTGGTGTCGCTCATCCTGGATGACCGAGGCGATACCCTGCTCCTGCTGATTGCTCCGCTCCTGAAGGGCGCCGGTCTTGCTATTCAGCTGGTTGACCGCTTGTGAGAGGCCCTGGCTCTTATTCTCCAGGCTATCGGTGGCGATCTTCAGCTGGTGAGTCTTCTGTCCTAGCTTGCTGGTGGTCTGCTTTATCTCCTCATCCAGCTGAGTGCAAGGTCTCGATCTGCTGGATCGTGGTTTGTCAAGAACAGCTTGCCGGGGCCTGCTTCAGCCCCTGTTCCAGGGGCGCTGGTCTGCTGCGAGAGTTTTTCGCCCATGCTCTCCATCGAGGATTTTGAGCTTGCCGGCGACCCGCTCAAGGCTGTCGCTGAGATACTTCGAGACCTCTTCGGTGCGGCGGGAGATGACGTCGTCGCGCTTCTGAGAGGATTGGGAGACCGCGTCGATCTTCTGCTGCAGTTCTTGCTGGGCGGCGGCACTTTCGTCAATGCTGCTCTCGAGGAGCGCCCAGCCAGCTGCTCCCCGTCGCCTCGTTCAGTGCCTGGATGCGCTCCAGCTGTGACTGCTGCTCCGGCGCGCAAGGCGGCGCTCTTCTTCACGGGTGCTTCTTCGATAGCTGTGCAATCTTTGCGGTGAGCTTCTTGCCCAGGGTGAGGGTGGCTCCCTCCTGCTCAGCGATGCTCAGCTCAAGCTAAG
>AASF01001565.1 GCA_000168735.1 Candidatus Endoriftia persephone str. Hot96_1+Hot96_2
TGCAGGTTTAACGAATCGCCTTGATCCCGCCTCGGTTGTCGGCAGTCGATGACAACCAACCAAGGGGGAACGCCGGAATGCCGGAATGCCGGAATGCCGCTGGCGACAACGCATGCAAGTCGATGCAACCAGGAGCGACAGATTCGACTGGCAGCCGGCGATCGCACTATCGACAGCGGCCTTCTGCCTGCTGCTGATCCACTACCTCAAATTCGACCATGTCTTTGTTGCCGCCCTGCAGCGGGGTGCGCGGCCAGCGGTGAGGCCGGCCAGAGGCTGGCCGCCGCGCTTATCACCAGCCCGTTCTTGCCGCTCTTCAAGCAGCTCTGGTGGGGGTTCTGGCATCTGCTCGGCTATCTGCTGATCCCGTTGGCGGTGAATCCACTGGTTGTTTCGCGAGCCGGCCAACGAGTATGGGCTACAGTTAGCCCGAGACCCGCCGCTTCTGGCTCTGNGTACCTCGCCCCTGGCCACGCCGATTCTGCTGTTCGCCTGGTTCGCCAGTGCGCGTCCTGACTTCCTCGCCCACTACCCCTTCTATCGGCAGGCACTCACGCAGCATTTTCGATCTGCTGGCGTGGGAGATCATCTACCTGCTGCAGTTCTTCTTTCTCGAGTTCTTTTTCCGCGGCTTTCTGCTGCACGCCTGCCAGCGCCGCCTTCGGCCTGAATGCCCTGTTTGTGATGATGCTGCCCTATCTGATGATCCACTTCGCCAAACCCTGGCTGGAGGCGAGCGGGGCGATCTTTTTTGGCACTTCTGCTCGGGCTGCTGGCGCTGCGTTCCCGCTCGATCTGGGGTGGCGTGGCGGTCCACTCCAGCATCGCACTGGGCATGGACCTGATGGCGCTCTACCGCAGCGGCACCATACCCCAGCGCTGGTGGCCCGGATGAGTACGGGACACCCTGTGGCTGAGCGACTGCTGGGAATAGCGCTGGCACTGGCCCTGTTCCTGTTCGCCTCGCTGCTGGCATGGCGGGCGCTGGCAGCAGGCCGACTTCCTGTTTCCGCT
>AASF01001564.1 GCA_000168735.1 Candidatus Endoriftia persephone str. Hot96_1+Hot96_2
TTAAACGAATCGCCCTTGATCCCCAGACAACAACCTACCAATCGACATCAAAAAAGCTCTACCGCCCCTTCCAGCGGCTCTTGTTCGATATCGTGCTGATATACTTTTTCTCGCTGAACAATTGTGATTCGTTGTGCATTGCGTTTAAGTTTTTTCACTCCTAACCCGCCCACTCGCAGGAAAAAACACAACTTTTCTAGGATATATATCTCCCACATCCTCGCTCATCAGTTTCAGCCCTTCCTCCTGAATGTATGACTTCACAAAATCGACATTATTTCCACCCACATTCGATATGTTGCTGATGATTTTCCCTCCACCAAATATCTTTACCGCAAGGGTTGGCCGGTGCCCTCCATGTTTAAGTATGTCATTGATCATGTGCTCCATTGCATAGTTTCCGTAGCGGGTAGCTCCCACTGATAATTGCCCCTCGCTCCCCAGTTATCCGCTCTCACTAAGAAGGGCAGCATGAAGTGAATTCATTCCGCCAAATACCAAAGACTTGATCCCAAACACACGCTGACACACACGAGCCAAGAACTGTAGTAATAATTTCATCTTGCTTGGTAACATAGTATGCGCCAGGCAGAATCTTTGCCGCAGCAGTGGAATGTTGCCTGTCCCAGTAGCCGGTTGATCCCGTTCAAAGCCACGGAAGTGGCTTGCCTAATTGGTGACGCGACATTTTAGTTCTACCTGATTTTTCTGTATATGGTCTTGCCAATTAAGCTCCGAAACGATCGGTTAACTTAAACAATGACTCAGAATGCCCAATAAACAGAATAACCTCCCTCTTTGATGTTGTCCGCAAACCGCTCAACCAACTTGGTTTTTGATACCTTGTCAAAATAGATACATCACGTTCCTACAAAAGATCACATCCTGCGGCTGTTCCAGCCGCCAATCCTCCATCAGATTTAACTGACCAAAGCGGATTAATCCCATGATTTCCGGCTTAAGTCGCACCATCCCACTATTAGCCCCCTTCCCTCGCATGAACCATTTCTGCAGTCGCCTTGAATCAAGACCATCAACACGCTCACCGGAATAGACACCAGATGCTGCTTTCGCAAGGACGTTGGAATCGATATCGGTTGCCAATATCTCCGCATTCCATCCAACATGAGTGAGCGAGAGCCTCATGGAGAGTTATTCCAAGGGAATAAGGCTCTTCACCAGTTGAGCAACCTGCCGACCAAATGCGGATCTTCCGTTCGGCAGGCTTATTCTTCACCATCTCTGGGACAATAGTTTCAGAGAGGTATTCGAAATGGTGATTTTCACGGAAGAATGAGGTCAAGTTGGTTGTTACCGCATTAACCAACTCGATCATTTCTTCACCATTCGGATCGTTTCGAATCAGATCACAGTAAGAATCAAAATCCGCCAATCCCAACTTACGCAACCTTCGTGAGAGGCGCGCATAGAACATATTGAACTTGTCGTCGGTAACAACAATGCCCGTCTTCTTGTTCGATATAGAGCGCAGAAAATCGAAGTTCTGCTGAGAAAAAACAAATTCTCGCTCCACCATACTCGACACAACCTCCATACACTGCACCATTGTTTACGGCAAACTTGCACTAGCCTTAAAAAACCGCCGTTTGGCAGCCTGCCCGCCGATCAAAAAAGCTCAATATCATTATCAGGCTCATGCGTTATCCCAACGCCATTAGCCAGCACCTCATCAACAGTTTTCCCTTCAAGCAAAGAATCAAACATTGCCTGTTCTTCACGCATACTGTACTTGGAGCGTATTTTTGTCTGCAGCCCAATCCACTCATTTGGGTTGAATATTCTACTTCCGTCCTCAACCAACTCAGAAAGGGCCGCCAACGCATGACTCACATGTGCCAATCGCTGTGATAGCTTGTCGTAAAATTGGAATGCAATAACACCAGCCTGCATCTTCTCAGAGATCAGACTGCTTTCCTTTTCCACTTCTGCAATTAGCCCCTCATCCTTTCCTGTGTTCTGCAATCGCTCAACTGCCTGGACAATTGAGCTGGAACTTTCAATCATAGAGGTAAATGAATTTGTAAGAGTCTCTACTGAGTCATCTCCCTCTCTCATGGCCACCTCAATCTGTGCCACTGCCAGGTTCAACATCCGAACGGTTTCACGAACCTGACTCCAGTCAAGATCAGGCTGGGTCGCAGTTGAAGGCAGATTGTTGTGCATTGACATCCCCATCTCCCCCTTGCCACTCATTCCGACTTACCCGACAACTCAATGGCTTGGGCCAACCCCAACAACTTGACAGCATTGACAAGAACTTCTGATGCACTCCCCCAAGAAATTTTCAAGTGTTGCGAGTTTGCTTCTTTGAATATCG
>AASF01001563.1 GCA_000168735.1 Candidatus Endoriftia persephone str. Hot96_1+Hot96_2
GATCGTCAGGCAAAAAAAAAGCGGGCTCCGCTTTTTCCGGAGCCCCGCTATTTGGGTTTATCAGTTACCCGATTCGAAGGCGCCGACGTCAGGGGCGCTGCCGTTGTACTTCAGGCTCACGCCCTGGCCACTATTCCAGCTGAGTGAGCGGTCGAGAGTCAGGGTGTTGGTGTTGTAATCGATGCTGACAACTCTGGCAGCCTGACTGTCACCATGCCAGCATGATCTCATCCCCCTGCTCGCCGGGGATGTCGAAGCCATCATAGAAGAAGCTGGCATCCTCGACCGGCAATTCGGTGCCGCTGCCGGCGCTCAGGGTCTGGGTCAGGAAGGTACCGGCGTCGATTAGCGGGCTGTCGTCCCGCAGGCGGTATTCGTGGTTGGCCGGGTCGATGAAGCGGGGGGCGGCGATCACCAGGCCGTGCTGAAAGTTGGGGTCTTGCCGGTTCATCTGGGTGATGGTCAGCTGGGGGCGCTCCGGGCCGCGGTTGCCGTTACCGTAGATCGCCAGGTAGGGACCATCGCCGCTGGCGCTGATGATGGCGGTGTGGTCGAATCGGTAGCCGTCGCGGCGGTCGAGGTAGAGCTGCACCGGCTTGCCCTTGAGGGGTATTGTTCCACCAGGCCCAGCGGCTGTCATTGTTGACGAAACGGCTGCCGCCGAGCAGGTTGTTGGTGAAGCGGTTATCCTCAAACTGGCCACCCTTGCGGCTGCGTTGCAGCCAGATGCCGGCGAACTGGGAGCTGTGCATAACGTTGTTGTAGACCCGGTTGCCCCAGTTGTGCCGCGCCTCGGTGCCGTAGAGCGCCATGCGCAGGCCGGGGCCGGTGGTGTCGTGGAAGCGGTTGTGGCGGATGATCCCCTGCTGACCGGCATACTGGATGCCGGAAAAGGGTGACTTGTTGCCGGAGTTGGCGGTGTAGTCGAACTCATTGCCCTCGATCAGATTGCGGCGGGTCGAGTCATACTTATAGGTCTTGACCTGACCATCGCAATCGTAGACCTCACCGTCCTTCTGCTGATCGTTATAGAAGTAGTTGTTGCGCAAGCACGTTGTAAGTTGCCGGCAGCGGATATCCCACAGGGGAGTGGAGAGGCCGTTGAGTGATACTGGTTGCCCTCCACCAGATTGCGCTCCGAATCGACCAGCGAAGAGTGCATTCGTCCTCGGTTATCTTCCAGGGGTGTTGTTGATGAATCGGTTGTGGCTGGCGTGGAAGAAGAAGATGCCCGCCTTGGAGCCGGCCGAGTCATAGGCCTGGCTGAAGTGGTTGTCGCGCACGATGTTGTTGTGTGCCTCGAGGAAGTAGAGCCAGCGTCCGACCTTGTGCACATTAAAGCCCTGGGATCACCACATACTCCCGGTCGGTCAGGTCGATCGCCGGGGCCAGTGTGGCGCCGGTGATGGTGACCGTCTCCGACTGGTAGTTGCGGAAGGTGACAAAGTTGCCTTCAGTGCCGGAGTTGCGCACTTCAGCTGCTCTTTAAAGCGGCCTCGCGCACATAG
>AASF01001562.1 GCA_000168735.1 Candidatus Endoriftia persephone str. Hot96_1+Hot96_2
GATCAGCAGTTCATCCCCGACCGAGTGACCGAGTGAATCATTGATATGCTTGCAAATTATCCAGATCAAGAAACAGCACAGCACCATTGATCCCATGCCGTATCGCCCGCAGCCACATCCTGGTACAGACGATCTCTGCAGCATGCGGCGATTCGGCAGTTCCGTCAGCTCATCATAAAAAGCCTGGCGGATGATCGTCTCCTCCGCCTGCTGACGCTGATAGTGCAGATTCAGCCCCTCGATAACCGTCTGATGGATGCGCCTGGCTGAGATCATCAGCAACAGAAGAAAAAGGGCAACTAGCGCCCCCATCTGCATCGAATCCTCTGTGCCGGACTGAAACATACGACACACAAACGGGATCAGGACGATCGAAATGAAAAGCAACGCTGACTCGCTGATCGAGGCGAGCACAGTGATCCCACCCGCGGTCATGCCGGCAATAACAAAGGCAAGCAGGGCCTGATGATAGAGATCCCCCGGCGTAAACAGCAAATAACCCGCTGCCCCCCAGACAAGACTTGCCAACGCCACGCCGATCATGGCGTGCCAATACCAGCGCCGTGCATGCAGCACCCTGTCGGTCTCATGTCGGTAGCCGTAAAGCGTATAGCCCCGGTAGAGCAGCAGCATAAGCAGCCCGGCATACCAGCCCAGCAGCAGATCCTGCGCCACGGCACCCTGGAGAAACAACAGCAACATGGTGCCATTCACCACGTGGGCCGTCAGCGTAAGCTTCACCGCATCGTAGAAGAGCTCCAGTTGATGCACAAAAACCGTGTGTCGCTGCTTCAGCTCGGCTTGATTTCTGGAGTCCGCCGAAATAATCATTTCATTCCTACTTAAAAAATCGGCAAGTATAGATCATAAGTCATATCTGGCAATGCGATCATTGCACTAAGGCGCTCGACAGCATCACGCCGCACCCCTGTCTGTTAGTCCACTTTTTGCCTCCTTTTGCGGATGACAGCTCAAGGGAGAATCGGCTAGCTCGGTCGTTGCCTGCTATTCCAATAATCGGGCTATCCGGCTCATGCAGAGGCGATGCTTTCCCTCCTCACCAGTTGATTTCATTAGCTGCTGGCCACCCTGATGCCCAATGTCGCGGGCAGCCAGAAAGAACGGCATTTGTTCTCCAGCGAATGCTGCCCCTGCTATGGGGCATGCGCCACCAGACGGCACCATGATCAGGCATCCTGTGGCTGATGCGTTTCCTAAGTGAATCGAATACCCCGAAAAAAACCTTTAAAACCAGCCGGTTGTTATGCAGTCACTCGACATCAAGTGAATGGCATATTTTTTGCTATATGCTCTGCGGGAGCTAACCCCATCCAGTTTTTTTCAGGATCTTTTTTCGCCCTGTGGAGGCATCAAAACAATGAACAGAAACCCGATCCGGGCGCTCAGACAGATAGTGGCAGTTACACCCCTGTTGCTATTTGTCTGGGCACCTACACTATTTGCTGTGAACGGACCCTATGGCGGTCAGCCCCAATATGGCTGGCAACAGCCCTACTACCCACAGGCGCAGGCGCAGGCGCAGGCCCGTCAGTCTCAACCACATCAACAGAAGGCGACCGGCACGCCCCCCAGGGNAACGAAAGGCCCCGCTTGAAAATTTCCCAAAGGCTTCAAGCACCTCAGCAAAGAGAGCGCCACCTGCGCCTCCTGCCACAAGGAGAAGACCGCTGGCATCTACGACCAGTGGGGTCACTCCAAGCACTACGGCGCCAATGTGGGCTGCTATGAGTGCCACAAGGCCGATAAGGGCGACAAGGATGCCATCATGCACAAGGATTTTGTGATCTCGGTGATCGTCTCACCGAAGGACTGCGGCCAGTGCCACGAACAGGAGGTGGAGGAGTTCAGCAAGAGTCACCACGCCTCCGCCGGCAATATCCTTGGCTCCCTGGACAACCGCCTGGCAGAGGTGGTCGAGGGCGGTCCGCTGCTGAATGGCAGTTCACCGGTCACCACCATCGGCTGTGCCGGCTGTCACGGCTCCATCGTGCGAGTGAATCCCGACGGCAGCCTCAACGCCGCCAGTTGGCCCAACACCGGCATCGGCCGGATCAATCCGGACGGCTCCAAGGGCTCCTGCTCCGCCTGCCACCTGCGCCATAATTTCGATTCCGAGCAGGCCCGCCACCCCGACAACTGCGGTCGCTGCCACCTTGGTCCCGACCATCCGCAGAAGGAGATCTATGAGGAGTCGGCCCACGGCGTCGCCTTCCGCGCCCACGAGGATGAGATGAACATGGATTCCGCCAAGTGGGTGG
>AASF01001561.1 GCA_000168735.1 Candidatus Endoriftia persephone str. Hot96_1+Hot96_2
ACCTCACTAAGGGACTAGTCTGTAGGTTAACGAATCGCCTTGATCCAGTCCCGTTCAGGGAAGGCCTCGGCCAGCGCCGGGGTGTATCGGCTCCCCGGTGGGCCGCCGCCCGACAAATACCGTGTCGGCTGGGCAGCCTGCCCCGATCCTGATCCGGATATGGTGATGCCCACGGGGGGTGCAGCCGCTGCCGTTGAACTCGCCGACACCGTTCAAGGCGGTGGAGACCGGATAGCGCTGCAGCAGGTTCTCCCCCTCCAGCAACCTCAACGACTGCTGTGCAATATCGATCAGGATTCGCCTGGTCGGTCACTGCCGCTCCCTCTGCTCCAGGTTCAACACAACATTCTGTAACCCATCATAGTTGCCGTCGGCCATTAGCCGATAGCCCTCCAGCCGCTCAGCGCTGGCGCTGTACTGATGCTCATACCAGAGTGGAAATATAGGGCAGATCCTGATGCAGGATCTGTTCGATCTGCCTATAGCGCAGCGCCCGCTTGCTGCAGGTTTTCAAGTGCCTTCCGCCTGGTCGATCAGCCGATCGGACCTCCGGACTGGCGTAGCGGCCCCGGTTGGCGCCGCCCCGGGCGGGGAGCGAGTCGGCTGGCGAAGGATGTAGCGGAAAGAATATCCGGGTGTGCGCACGCCAACCCAGCTGAGCGAGTAGAGCTGAAATCGCCCCGCCTTGATGTCGCCAAAGAAGGTACCCCAGTCGTAACTGTGGATCTCGATTTCCACCCCAATGTGCCGTAACTGACTTTGCAGGATCACCGCCAGCCTGAGCCGAAACGGATCG
>AASF01001560.1 GCA_000168735.1 Candidatus Endoriftia persephone str. Hot96_1+Hot96_2
TGATCAACCAGATCGCCGCCGGTGAGGTGGTAGAGCGACCCGCTTCGGTGGCCAAGGCAGTTGATCGAAAACAGCCTGGATGCCGGCGCCACCCGTATCGAGATTGAGGTTGAACAGGGGGGGATCAAGCGGATTCAGGTGCGGGACAATGGTGTCGGCATCCATAAGGATGAGCTGACTTTGGCGCTGTCACGCCATGCCACCAGCAAGATCGCCAGCCTGGATGATCTCGAACAGATCCACAGCATGGGGTTTCGCGGTGAGGCCCTGGCCCAGCATTAGTTCGGTCTCCCGCGCTGAAGCTGGGCCTCGCTGGCCACGCGGTGCGGCGCATGGCTGGGAGGTGAGCGGGGATGGCCGGCGACAATCTGCAGGCGCCCGGTGCCTGGCAGCGTTGCCCCAGGGGAACCCGGGTCGAGGTGGTTGACCTGTTTTTCAATACGCCGGCCCGGCGCAAGTTCCTGCGCACCGGAAAAGACCGAGTTTGGTCATATTGAGACCCTGGTCAGGCGGCTGGCGCTGGCCCCGTTTCGATGTCGCCTTCCATCTGCAACACAATCGCCGCCAGTTGCTGAGCCTGCCTGCCTGCCAGGATCGTCGTGATC
>AASF01001559.1 GCA_000168735.1 Candidatus Endoriftia persephone str. Hot96_1+Hot96_2
AATGAATTAGCGGCGCGAATCGCCCTGATCAGAATTGCCACCTTTAACATCGAGAACCTCGATGGCAACCCGGATCAGCACAACCCGCAACTGGAAGCGCGCATCCCGGCTCCTGAGGAGTAGCCTGAAACGTCTGCAGGCCGACATCCTCTGCCTGCAGGAGGTACACGGACAGGAGCTGCCAGGGCACACTGCGCATGATCCAAAACGCAACCTCTCCGCCCTCGACCGAGTGCTCGAGGGGACCGACTACGCCGGCTACGAGCGGGCCTTCACCCGAACCAGCAACGATGCTCCATATAACAAGCGCAACCTGGTGATCCTGTCGCGTTTCCCGATCACCCAGGTCCAGCAATATCGCAACGACCACATCGACAAACTGCAGTACCGCAAGGTCACTGCCCTACCCCCCGAACCAGAGGCCAGGGATCTACGATGGGAACGGCCGATCCTACATGCACAGATCGGAGGTGCCCGAACTGGGCCAGCTGCACCTGATCAATCTGCATCTGAAATCCCGCCTGGCAACTAAAATCACGAATCAGACAGAAGGCTACTACGGCTGGAAGAGCGCAGCCCGCCTGGGCCCGAGGGCTACTTCCTCTCCTCGATCAAGCGGGTCGGACAAGCCCTGGAGACCAGAATCTTGCTCGACAAGCTGTTCGATCAGGAGCCGGCGGCCAACATCCTGGTCTGCGGCGATTTCAACGCAGAGCCAGGCGAGGTGCCAGTGGAGGCGATCGCCGGGCGGGTGGAGAACACCAACAACCCCGAGCTGCGTTCACGGGTGCTGATACCCTGCAGCCGCTCGATCCCCGACTCGGTACGATTCAGCCACTACCATCACGGCCAGGGCAACCTGCTCGACCACATGCTGATCTCCCAGTCCCTGCTGCCCCACTTCCAGGGCACCGAGATCCACAACGAAAACCTGCATGACGAGAGCCTGCCAGCCAGTAGCGACAGGAAATTTCCCGAATCGGATCATGCGGGGTTTGTTGCTGCCTTCGACTATTAAGAATCGACCCTGTTCCTGGCTAAAAAGGCCGCTGAAGAAACCACCCGTGGTAGCAGTCGATCCGACTTGGTTGGAAGGCAGCAACGACCGCAGGGGGTATCGAGATGGCGTATCTCGTCCAGATGCTAAGCCGCCGACACATCCAGTAACCTGCGGCTAAAGAGACTATCCGCAGAGGTCGTCACTAGCAGACACTCTTGTGCCCGTGTCATACCCACATAGAGCAGGCGGGCGTTCTGTGGTTGCCCCACCTGTTCGTCACCCA
>AASF01001558.1 GCA_000168735.1 Candidatus Endoriftia persephone str. Hot96_1+Hot96_2
CCTGGCGCAGCAGTTGCGCCAGTCAAGCCCCAGCGCCTCGGCCTCGAGCTCACCATCAGAGAGCAGTTCCCCTACCAGCTCAGCAGGATCGAGCCAATTGGCGGCCTCTGCCTCAAAGGCCTGACGAAAACGTTCGAGATTCTGCTTCGGCAGACTCAGCCCGGCCGCCATGGCATGGCCGCCAAAACGTGCGGATCAATCCTGCATGACGCGAGGCGATGCGCTCCAGCAGATCGCGGATGTGCAACGCTGGCACCGAACGGGCCGAGCCCTTGAGGATGCCATCCCCGACATCGGCAAAAGCGATCACCGGACGATGATACTTCTCCTTGATACGCGAGGCCAGAATCCCCACCACTCCCTGATGCCAGTTGGGATCATAGAGGCAGAGGGCGAGCGGGATCTCGCCCTGCATCTCTCGATGAAGTTGCTGCAGCAGCTGCTGCGCCTGCTCCTGCATCTGCTGCTCGATCTCACGCCGCGTACGGTTGAGCCGATCGAGCTCCACCGCCATCTGCAGGGCGGCCGAAGGATCATCGGCCAGCAGACACTCGATGCCCAGCCCCATATCCTCCAGCCGCCCCGCCGCATTCAGCCGCGGACCGATGGCATAGCCCAGATCGGAGGCCACCAGCCGCGACTGATCCCGGCCCGCCAGCCGGATCAGCGCCTCGATCCCTGGCCGGCAGCGACCGGCGCGGATACGCCGCAGGCCCTGCTCCACCAGGAATGCGGTTATTCTGATCCAGTACCACCAGATCGGCCACTGTGCCAAGAACAAACCAGATCGAGCCACTCCGCCATGTTCGGCACGGCCAGGCCACAGCGTTCAAACCAGCCCGCTTGGCGCAGCCGGGCACGCAACGCGACCAGCAGGTAGAAGATCACCCCAACCCCAGCGAGATTTTTACTGGCGAAACCATCACCTGGCTGATTAGGGTTGACGATGGCGGCGGCCGCCGGCAGCTGCTCGCCAGGCAGGTGGTGATCGGTAACCAGTCACCGGGATACCCAGCTCGGCAGCCCGCGACACACCGCTGATACTGGCGATACCGTTGTCGACAGTGATGATCAGATCCGGCTGCTGCCTAGCCGCCAGTTCGACAATCTCCGGGCTCAGACCGTAGCCGAATTCAAACCGGTTGGGCACCAGATAACCGACCTTTTCGCAGCCAAACGCCTGCAGCGCCAGCAGGTGCCAGGGCCGTGCTGGTAGCACCATCCGCATCATAGTCCCCGACCACCAGGATGCGCCCCTGTGCCTCCAGTACCGACTCCAACAGTGCTACTGCGGCCTCGATCCCTTTCAGGCCGGCGGCAGGGCAGCAACTGCTTCTAATCCAAGGCCAAGTCCCTCTGCAGTCGTCACGCCACGGGCTAGATAGACCCGTCGCAACACCGGATGCAGGGTTTCGGGCAGTTCGTCTTCACCGTTGGCAGCGGTGCGCTGGCTGATCTTCAATGGGCTCTTCCCGCATATGCTAAATCGTGTATGGTCCGCCCTCTGCAATTTCATCCGGACGAGAGATATGGCTAAGGCCCAAAGTATAACCGATGCCGCCGAACTCATGGGGGAGTTTTTGGTCAAAGCGAAGCGTCCCTCGAGAGTTTGTATTGCTGGACCCGAAGTACCTATGGAGATGATGAGCCGATTCCCCCGATGCGCCGCGATGGCTTGGCGCAATCTGCTGTTCCTTCTGTTATTGGTGATGCTGAGCCCGCCGCTGCAGGCAGAGGTCTCGGCGCACCTCTCAAGTTCCAGTGTGGCGCTGGATGAGCTGTTCACCCTCACCATCATCATCCGGGGCCAGAATGACGCCACACCCGAGCTGTCGAAACTGCAGGAGCATTTTGAGATCCAGGGGCAGGCCCGCCAGCAGAGTGTAAGCATCATCAATGGCCAGGTCTCGCAACAGCGCCAGTTGAGGCTGACGCTGCTGCCCAAGCATCTGGGCCAGATTGAAATCCCGCCGATTCAGGTGGGTAGCGAAGCGAGCCAGCCGCTCAGCCTGGAAGTGAGCGAATCAGCGGCAGCAACCAGCGCAGAGGCCGACTCCCAAGCCTTCATCGAGCTGCAGGTCGATCACGACTCGGCTTAT
>AASF01001557.1 GCA_000168735.1 Candidatus Endoriftia persephone str. Hot96_1+Hot96_2
TTGATCCCGGCCCTCCTGGTATGAATTTCCGACATGCTGGTTCCCGCAACACAGCGCAGCTCGCCCTGTTCCAGGGAAAAACACCGAGCAACTTTCCAGGTTCTGGTAACGCACCAGCTGTTCAAGCGCCTGCTCGACCAGCTCCTCTTCGGTCAGCCGCGCCATATCGATCCGCGATAGGGCACGCAATGCCGATAGCGAATCGAGCAGGTTGAAGAACCGCTCGCGAAGATCCATTGATACCTGACTGAAGGAGAAATCCACCACACTACCTCTAAGGAGCCCCTGAATGAATCATGGATGGCAGCCTTGCGGTCCAAATTTCCCGCTGCTGCGTTGAAAATCTTGGCAATAGTCCGGCTATTACCTGCAATTTCCGCCTTGCAGCGGAAAATTCAGCCTCACAATTCTGCTCACCCAGCTTCATTCAGAGGCACCCTAACTCACCAGCAGACCCGCTAGCGCTTGTATCGCATCCTGCTGTTGCACAAACTCTTCATCCATCCGCTGCAGTTGCTCTGTTGCCGGCAAACCAGACGGCCGGCCGTCGCCCAACTTGGCAAAGGATTCACCACGCATTGAGATCAGCACCAAGGCCTCAGCCGCCATCACCAGGGGAGTCTCTGCCGGTACGCGCCTCCCCTCCTTAACACCAGAACAGCCCGGCGAGAACCGCCACCACCTCCGCTGGAAGGTGCCAGCGGTCAGCCAGCCAAACGCCGGCATCCTGTGCCGTAATCCCCAACGACTGCCGCTCCAGCTGTGCAGAATCGAGCTCCGGCCGCCGCTCCACCTCACTCAATACCTGCGAATAGACGTGTGGAAACTCATGCGCCAGCAGCAACTGCCCCAGATCCAACAGCAGGCCACAGAGGTAGGCCCGATCCGGGTCTGTCACCTCATCACCGCTATCCAGCTCACTCAGACGACGCGCTAAAAAAGCGAGTGGCCAGTGATTTGTACCAGTAACGATCGAGCAGAAAAGCCGGACACTGATGGGTATCGAAGGCACCGGCCAGCACGATACTGAACGCCAGGCTCTTCACCATCTTCAGCCCCAGCACCCGAATGATCGCCGCCTCCACCGTCAGCACCGGGCTGCGGTAGTGCAACAATAGGCCGAGTTGGCGAGCCCCAGCAGACGCCCGGTCAACCCCGGATCAAGGGCGAA
>AASF01001556.1 GCA_000168735.1 Candidatus Endoriftia persephone str. Hot96_1+Hot96_2
GCGGCCGCGAATCGCCTTGATCCCTATCAAGATCGTGGCCGAACACTGCCACCCGCCCGCGGCTCTTGTCCACCAGCGAGGCTGATGATACCTGATGGCTGGTGGACTTACCCTGCCCCGTTAGGGCCAAGCAGTGGCGAAAAAGTCCCCCCGTTCCACCTCCAGATCGACACCCTTGAGGGCCTCGAAGCCGTTGCGATAGAGTCTTATGGAGTTGCTGGATAGAGAGTGCGGTCATGGATCGTGGGTGTAGGGCGCGGTTACAACAAGAGCGCCATTCTATGCGCCAAAACAGCCGAGAAAAACTGGTGATCTGAGATGATTTACCTCGCCGCATCCCACTCACCCCAATCCAACGCGACAGAGTGCCAACTTGACTTGACCTGAGCCGGTCCACTAGAATCAATACGCCATGAACGCCGATCGCGACACCCGGCGACTGATCCTGAAGAGCGCCCGGGATTGGATCTACTCCCGCAGCTACTCCGAGGTGGGAGTGGCGGCGATCTGCGAGCGCGCCGGGGATCAAAAAGGGCAGCTTCTACCACTTCTTCCCCTCCAAACGCGACCTGACCCTGGCGGTGATCGACGAGTTCTTCGTTGAACTCAAACAGCAGATCTTCGAACAGGCCTTTGCCACCGATCTGCCACCACTACAGCGCCTGGCTGCGGCTGGTAGAGCTTGGTTATCTGTTCCAGAAAGAGATCGCCCAGACTCTCGGCCAGACCCTAGGCTGCCCGTTCGGCAACCTAGCCGCAGAGATGAGCACCCAGGATGAGCCTATCCGGCAGAAGGTCGAGCGGGTCTTCAAGATGATGGAGGGGCGTCTGGCAGAGACCCTGCAGGCGGCCGAGGCACACGGGGATATCAAAGATGTCGATATACCCGCCACCGCCCAGGCGATGCTCGCCTACATCGAGGGCATCATGCTGATGGCGAAGACCCGCAACGATCCCCAAGTGATCCGCCAGCTCGGCCCGGCGATGGCCGAGATCCGTATCCGCAAAACGGTTTAACCCCCATAACAGAGGAGAGACGACCCAGCACCGCTTTGGCTCGACACTTGACCCGACCCCGGTCTACTATGAGCGAAGAAATTGACCCTATCGCAAGCCAACCAAAGCCTCGAAGTCCAAAATCAATCAGGAGCAACACAATGAACAACTTGAACCCCCTACCCTTGGATGAGAATGGCGACCTCAACGCCTGGTTCGACCAGCGTTTTGAGGAGAAGATGGCGCAGCGTGAGGCGGCCCACACTCCGTCGATGACCATCATCGCCACCAAGGGCACCCTCGACATGGCCTACCCCCCCTTCATCCTCGCCTCCAGCGCCGCCGCCCTCGGCTGGGATGTCGCGATTTTCTTCACCTTCTACGGCCTATCGCTGTTGAAACGCGACCTTGATCTGCAGGTTACCCCGCTCGGCAATCCGGCGATGCCGATGATCATGCCCAAGGGCTCGGGCTGGCTCTCTGGCAGGCAGATCCAGCTGCCCACCAGCGTGATGGCCAACCTGCCCGGCTTTCAGCGGATGGCGAGCCAGATGATGAAAAAGGGGATGGCACAGAAGGGGGTCGCCTCCATTGAAGAGCTGCGCGAACTCAGTATCGAGGCGGAGGTGAAGATGATCGCCTGCCAGATGACTGTCGAGCTGTTCGACTGGCAGCGCACCGATTTTGTCGACGAGATCGACGACTGGGTGGGGGCCGCCGGCTTCCTGCCCATTGCACAGAAGGCTGACGTCAATCTGTTTGTTTAATCCCCTTTAAATCCACGCAAGGCGTCCAACACCATGTCACTCATCATCCCCCCCGAACAGAACGAATGGCATTCGTCGCCGAGGGTCTATAACGAGATCCAGCAGATGCACGATGTCAGCCAGGAGCAGATCGACGACGATGAAGCAAGGCCCGGCCCAGGCACCTCTGGATGCAAAGGAGCCGACGCTGCTGCAGTGTGTACTAAAGGCAGTCGGCGACTCCAATTCGATCGCCGCAGAGGATATCAAACAGCTGAAAGACGGCCGGCTGCAGCGAGTGGGAGATCTTCGATGCGCTCGCCCACGGCTCACGCCAGGTGAGCCAGCGACATCATGTTGAATGCGTACTGGGTGGAGGCGGATCTGCATT
>AASF01001555.1 GCA_000168735.1 Candidatus Endoriftia persephone str. Hot96_1+Hot96_2
TCGCCCTGATCATAACCTTTGCGGCAACCAGTGCCCTGGATATTTATTTTTATTATTGGCATGGCGGTCAAGGTGCGGCGGCGACCGGTGGTGAGTGGACTGGGAAGAATTGACCGGTGGCACTGCCATTGTGGTGGTTGACTTTGAGCGCAAGGGCACTGTGTCTATTCATAGTGAGAACTGGAATGCTATCAGCAATGTCCCCTTACACGAAGGCCAGCGGCGTCAAGGTGATCGGAGTCAAGGGTTTAACTCTGGAGGTTGAACCTTTGGGATAAGACAACAGAGGAGTCAGAACCATGACTATGACAGCGTATACCTTTTATATTTTAATTTCTTTTGTTGTACTGCTTCTGTTCAGTGCAATCAGGATACTACGTGAATATGAACGTGGTGTGATTTTCCTGCTGGGTCGTTTCTGGAAAGGTCAAAGGCCCCGGGCTTCATTATTGTTGTTCCGCTTATCCAGCAAATGGTTCGGGTTGATTTGCGTACTATCGTTATGGATGTGCCGAGTCAGGATGTCATTTCACGTGACAATGTCTCAGTAAAGGTTAACGCGGTGGTTTATTTCCGGGTGATTGAACCTGACAAGGCGATTATCCAGGTAGAGGACTTTTATGTGGCGACCAGTCAGCTTGCCCAGACCACCTTGCGATCTGTATTGGGGCCACATGAGTTGGATGAAATGCTGTCGGAACGTGAGCGACTCAATGCGGATGTGCAAAGTATTCTGGACCAGCAAACTGATGCCTGGGGCATCAAGGTCAGCAATGTTGAAATTAAACATGTTGATCTGAATGAAAGTATGGTGCGTGCCATTGCCAAACAAGCTGAAGCCGAGCGTACCCGACGTGCCAAGGTTATCCATGCAGAAGGTGAAATGCAGGCGGCCGATAAGTTACTGGAAGCAGCCAAGGACCCTTTCGCAACAATCCCAGGCTTTGCAATTACGTTATTTGCAAACGCTGACTGAAATTGCAGGTGAGCGTTCCAATACGATTGTATTTCCTTTGCCAATGGAGCTTATTGAAGGCCTGATTAAAAAGGTTGAATAAATCTAGGTTGCATAGATTTCGTTGAGTTTAAGAGTACTTGAAATGACTAATGGAGGCAGTAGTTATGAAAATACCATTACAGGTTACATTTCGTGATATTCCCCATTCCGATGCGCTGGAAGCGGATATTCGTGAAAAAGCTGCCAAGCCTGGAAGAATACTATGATCAAGGGCGAATTCGTTT
>AASF01001554.1 GCA_000168735.1 Candidatus Endoriftia persephone str. Hot96_1+Hot96_2
TCGCCTTGATCATCGTCGGCCACACTAACTATCCGGCGATGGTGCCCTCCGATGCCAGCGCCTTCTACGCCGGTAATCTCCGCAATCTGTTGGATATCATGGTGGAGCAGGGGCGAGGCGGGGCTGCAGCTGAAGGATCTCGATGAGGACGAGATCACCGAGGCGATGCAGCTCCGGGCCGACGCCTGATTCAGTTTTTACCCGCGCCCGGTGGGCGCAGAACGGGAGCACTCCCAATGCCTGATACACTGGTTTCACTCTATATATTCGTACTCTCCTGCTTCATCGGCTACTACGTGATCTGGGGCGTCACCCCGGCACTGCACACCCCGCTGGTGGCGCTGACCAACGCTATCTCCGGCATCATAATTGTCGGTGCGCTGCTGGTCACCGGCCTGGAGAGCGCCAGCACCAGCGCCGAGATTATCGGCTTCTTCGCGGTGCTGCTGGCATCGATCAACGTCTTCGGCGGCTTTCTGGTGACCAACCGGATGCTGGCGATGTTTAAGAAAAAAGATAAGTGAGGCGCTAGATCATGGAACTCTCTGTGGACATTCAGGCGCTGGCCTATCTGATCTCGGCGGTGCTGTTTATCCTCGCCCTGAAGGGGCTGACCCATCCCGCCTCGGCGCGCCGTGGTAACTTCCTCCGGCATGGCCGGCATGGCGATCGCCATCGCGGCCACCCTGATGGGCGGCGAGGTGCAATCCTACGGCTTTATCATCGCCGGTGTGGCGGCGGGCGCGCTAATTGGTGGTGTACTGGCGATGCGGGTGGAGATGACCGCGATGCCGCAGTTGGTGGCGGCACTGCACAGCTTTGTCGGTATGGCAGCGGTGCTGGTGGCGATTGGCACCTATCTCAACAAGGCGGCGGCCGGACAGCTCAACCCGGTGCTGATGGGCGAGCTCTCCGCCGGCATCATCATCGGTGCGATCACCTTCTCTGGCTCGGTGGTAGCGTTTGCCAAGCTGCAGGGGCTGGTGAGCGGTGCGCCGGTAATCTTCAAGGGGCAGCACGCGCTGAATGCGCTGCTGGCGATCCTCACCATCGGTTTGGGTATTCACTTCGGCATGACTGAGAGCATGCTCTCGTTGTTCATCATGACCGCGCTGGCTTTCATTCTCGGTTTCACCCTGATCATCCCGATCGGCGGTGCTGACATGCCGGTGATCATCTCGATGCTTAACAGTTACTCGGGATGGGCGGCGGCGGCCACTGGTTTTACCCTGCACAACAATTTGCTGATCATCGTCGGTGCGCTGGTCGGTTTCTCCGGCGCGATCCTCTCTTTCATCATGTGCCGGGCGATGAACCGTTCCATCTTCAACGTCATCTTCGGCGGTTTCGGTTCGGATGACGCTGGCGGCGACAGCGCGGCGGCCCAGGCGGTGCAGAAGGGCGTGAAATCTGCTTCGGTTGAGGATGCGGTCTACTGGATGGAGGATGCCAAGGCGCGTCATCATCATCCCCGGTTACGGCATGGCGGTGGCCCAGGCGCAGCACGCCCTAAAGGAGATGATGGAGCTGCTGGAGGCGAAAGGCGTGGAGGTGAAATTCGGCATCCACCCAGTGGCGGGGCGCATGCCTGGTCACATGAACGTATTGCTGGCCTGAGGCCGACATCCCCTACGAAAACGTGCTGGAGATGGACGAGATCAATCCCGAGTTCCCGACCACCGACGTCTGCCTGGTGGTAGGCGCCAATGATGTGGTCAACCCGGCGGCCAAGACTGACTCTTCCAGCCCGATCTACGGCATGCCGATTCTTGATGCCGAGAAGGCGCGTCAGGTCTACTTCCTCAAGCGCTCGATGCGCCCCGGCTACTCCGGTGTCGACAACCTGCTCTTCTACCAGGACAACACCTCGCTGATCTTCGGCGATGCCAAAGACACCATCGAAGGCATGGTTGCGGCGCTGAAAGGGGGTGGGCACTGACCCCCTACGGTCTGTTGGCAGATGAAAAAGCGGGCTTCGGCCCGCTTCTTATATTGCTATTATTTGACCTGTCGTTAACAGGGAACGCACCTGAACGGGCGCTGCCACAGCGAACATGGATCGATCACTGAGGAGAGGTCATGATGACTGCCCGCACACTCTTTGCCCATACCCACCCCGACCACCCAGAATCGTTTGAGCAGTGGGAGCGATTGTTGGGGGAGGGAGGCCACCTGGAGGCGGTGGCCCAGCGCGCCGAGGCGTTTGCCGCCCAGGCCTTCTCGGAGGGGGCGGCGTTCTGGCCCGTGCTGGCGGCCTTGATGGGCCGCTGGCACGATCTCGGCAAGTTTTCTGACGATTTGCAGGGGCTACCTGCGGGCAAGCGCCACCTCGGGCGGTGACAGCCATACCGGCGAGGTCAGAGGCAAAGTCGATCACACCTCGGCGGGTGCGCAGCACGCCATGACGGTGTTGCCACCCCCCCCCTCAGCGCACTGCTTGCCTATCCCATCGCTGGCCACCACGCTGGGCTGCTCGATGGCATTGCCACTGGGGCCTGTCTGAAGGCCCGACTGACCAAGAGCGTTCCTGACTGGCGGCACAGCGCCCCGGATGAACTGCTTGAGGCACCCGCGATTGGACTGCCAAAGACTCTCGGAACCACGCGGGAGGAGCTCGCCTTCAATCTCGCTTTTGCCACCCGGATGCTCTTCTCCTGCCTGGTGGATGCCGACTTCCTTGCCACCGAAGCGTTCATGAACCCGCAGCAGGCGGCGCAGCGTCCCAGCGGTCAAATGGATTTCACGGCACTCGATCGACACCTTGCTGATCAAGG
>AASF01001553.1 GCA_000168735.1 Candidatus Endoriftia persephone str. Hot96_1+Hot96_2
GATCAACAGCCGCGACAGGCCGGTGAAACCCATGATGCGCGACTCGAGCCAGGCCAAAGGCGAAAAGAATCACTATCAGAGCCACCAAAGACCATGGAGTAGACCATAAACCAGCGCGCACGCAGGGATTCAATGATATCGGTGTAGGCGGTGCAGCCAGAGGTGTTTCATCAGGGTTTCTGCTCGGGCAATGATGGTGGGTAATGTCGACTCCGCCCGCTGCGCCTTGCGTGCGGCATCACGCTGCGCCGCCTGCTGCTTGAAGCGCTCCAGCAGATGCACGCCGTGAATATTGAAGCGCTCCTCGACCTTGAGGATATGCTGCTTGGCTTGCTCGAAATCGAGCCCGCCCTCGAGTGGCTCTGGCTGGGCGCCCAGGCCAAACTCCATCGGCGTGATCTTGCCTTTTACGTAGGTAGCGACGCGGGCGTCGATCCACTCGCCATTGCGGTGGTCGGTGACCCAGATCTCGGTGCGCGGATCATCTTTCCAGGGCTGCTCTTCGAGCCACAAGATGGCACAGCCAATGTCGTCAAAGACGACCACTCGGGAGCGGGTTTTTCCCTCGGGGGAAATAGCGAATCTGGGCCGAGAAGTTACGATCGCTCAGTACCATGCGGCAGCGCTCGCAGGCATCCCGATCCCACCTCACATCTTTTGGGCCTGTGCCCGGATCGCCGGAGCAGGCGGCAAGCAGCAACACAAGGCCAACCGCCAACCAGCAGGCAAGCTTATGCGGCATCCGCTTCGGCCTCATCCATCTAGCATCCCCGCCAACAGCGCCGCATAGCGCGACAGCAGGCCGAGGAAACGCAACCGGTCGGGGCCAGCGATGACACCGTTCCAGCTCAAGCCGTCGGCCGAGCCGCGAAACCCCCACTCGCCGATCGCCTTGGCGAACGCCTCGGCCGGCTGTACCAGTCGCACCTGGACACGTAGCCGCGAGGAGAGCTCCACCAGATCGGCTACCTGGTCGTCCAGCACCACAAGGCCCTGGTCCATCTCGATCACCCGATTGACCAGCGAGGCCACCTCGTCAAGACGGTGGCTGGAGATCAGCATTGCCGCGTTCTGCTGCTTCTCCGCCAACAGCTGGAAGAAGATGTGGCGCGCCTCCGGATCGAGGTTGGCAGCCGGCTCGTCCATCACCAATAGTTCGCTCTCGCGACCCAGGGCGATGGCGATCAGCAGCTTCTGTTTCTGCCCGCCGGAGAGTTTGACGAAGGGCTGATGGCGGAACTTGTCGACATCAAAGCCGAGCTGGCCCGCCACCCCGATCATGCGCGCCGGGTCGCTCCCGCAGAGGCTAGCGGAGAAGCGAATCAACTGCCCCACTGGCATGCGCAGCGGCGGCGGCAACTGAGGCACGAAGCCCACCATGGAGAGCACTTCGCGGCGCTGTTTACGCGGCTCCATGCCATCCACTGTAACCCGCCCTTCGCAGGTGTATTCGCCCAGCAGACAGCGGATCAGGGTGGTCTTGCCAGCACCGTTGGAACCCACCAGCGCGACCCGCTGGCCGCGCTCGATGGTCAGCTCTACGCCCTTCAGCACCTCATGGCGACGAAAACGTTTGACCAGATTAGAAAAGTGGATCATGCAATATGCGACCGCAACTATCAGGCCTGTTAACAGGCCCTAGAGAAATTTGTTTAACCCTTTGACTTCATAAGTCAACGAACTGGTGGGACAGACATCCACACACATGCCGCAGCGAGTGCAGTCCGCGCCCACATCCTGATTCACATCATAGGCCGCGCCACGAATGGTCAGATCCAACACATGCGGGACCAGACAGACCTTACGGCAGTCACCCTCATGGTGACAGGCCTCGGCATTGTACTTGACCCGCACCGGCGACAACACACCCACCACACCGTAGGTAACGCCAATCGGGCAGACATAGCGGCACCAGGCACGGCGCGAGTAGAAAACCTCAAACAGCAA
>AASF01001552.1 GCA_000168735.1 Candidatus Endoriftia persephone str. Hot96_1+Hot96_2
TCGGATGCACTGAAGCGGATCCGTGATGTCCAGTTCGACATCATCATGCTCGATATGGGCGTCGCCGATCTACCCTCTCCGCAGGCCATAACTGAGTTGCGTGGTGCCTTCTCCTATGCGCCGATCATCTCCATGAGTAAATATGCAGATGATTCTCTGGCGCTTGAATGGGTGCGGGGCGGAGCGGATGACTGCCTCTACATGGGGGTGATGACCAGCCAGATCTTCAGCCGGATCGTGAACTATGCAATCCTTCGCTCCCATACCTATCGAGCCCTGCACCAGCGCAGCCGCACCCACCATGTGCTGAACGCCCTGTTGCGCTTGTCGCAGAAAGCGCTGCCGTTGGAGCCGATGCTGGAGCAGGCGCTGCAGATTATCCTTTCGGCTCCGTTTGCAGAGATCCAGCATCGTGGCGGGATCTTTCTGGCTGACGAGTCGGCCCGCCAGCTGCGACTTGTGGCACAGGACCAACTCAATCCAAAGATCCAGTCGCTCTGTCAGGAGGTGGAGTATGGTCATTGTCTCTGCGGGATGGCGGCTGAACAGCGCAAGCTGCTGTTTGCCAGCTGTGTTGATGAGCGCCATACGATCGGTTTTGATGGAATGCAGCCCCACGGTCACTACAATGTGCCGATCATGTCGAAGCAGCGCCTGCTGGGCGTAATCGTGCTCTATCTGGATCATGGTCATCGCCGCAGCAAAGAGGAGGAGGAGTTTCTCAACCGGCGTGGCCGATACCCTTGGCAGGTATCATCGAACGGATCAGAACCCAGCAGCAGCTGGTCCAGGGCTCATGAGCAGAATAGTCGCCTGCTGGCCTCCATCAATTCGATCCTGATCGGGGTCGATAACCATGATCAAGGGCGATTCGTTTAACCTGCAG
>AASF01001551.1 GCA_000168735.1 Candidatus Endoriftia persephone str. Hot96_1+Hot96_2
TAAACGAATCGCCCTGATCAGCAGCAAGAAGGCCATCGCGGTGGAGAAGGCCGACACGGTAGACAGCAGCGGCACACCGGGGTTGTGCCAGAGCGCTACCGCCGGGAAGGATTGCAGTAGCAGGCCAGTATAGACCGCCACGCCGACACCGTTGATGGTGGCCATCCAGCCCACCACCTTGCGGAAGCGGCTCGACAGCTCGGCGATCTTCTTCACCAGCGCCAAATCGAGCAACTTGCCGACTACCGGCATCTTGTCGAACAACGGCGTCAGATACATATAGGGCAGCGCGTAGATCACTCCCCAGAACATCATCCAGACGATAAACTGGGTGCCCCAGGCGATCCATGCATCCGGTTTGGTGAAGAGGATCATCGGGTTGAGCACATAGATCACTGCCCTGTAGTCGAGCAGATGGATGAACAGCATCAGGGAGCCCAGACTCAACAGCACAATGCCGGAAAAGGCACCCCAGAGTACCAGGTCGCGGTGCGCCTTGAGGTACATGTCGGTGAGGAAGGTCACCGCCAGGGTGGCCGCACCAAGTCCGCCAAAGTAGAGGTAGATGGCAATCCACCAGGTCCAGATATCCTGGGTGTAGAAGTTCATGGTGGCGTCCATCTCAACCCCTCCTCTTCATATCGTCGATGTAGTAGACGTTGGGCCGGGTGCCCAGGTGTGGCATCAGTGGTCGAGCTACGCCGCTGGCGACCATCTGGGTGACCGGATCCTCCGGGGTTGTCGAGATCGCCAAACATGCGTGCCGAGCCGACACAGGTCTCCACGCAGGCCGGTTGCAGCCCCTCCTTGACCCGATGTTCGCAGAAGGTGCACTTGTCGACACTGGGCCGTTCACGGCGATAGGCTTCGCCGTAGAACGCTTTGCCCTTCTCCACATCGTCGTAGGTGACGGCGCGGCGGGCGTCATAGGGGCAGGCCATGGCGCAGGCACGACAACCCATGCAGAGATCCTCGTCCACCATAACGATGCCGTTATCCATCTTGTAGGTAGCACCAGTGGGACAGACGCTCATGCAGGGCGGATTGTCACAGTGGTTGCAGAGCCGCGGAAAGAAGCGGCGATGCACGTCGGAACCGCTGCCGATCTCAGTGTCGTGCACATGGGTGCCGCCATTCATCTTTCCAAACCGCTGTCTGGTTCTCGATGGCACAGGCGGCCATGCAGGCGTTGCAGCCGACGCAGGTATTCAGGTCTATGACCATTGCATAGTGAGTCATTGTTGTTAGCCTCCGTTACGCCTTCTGCACACGCAGGGTGAATTCCTGGGACTTGAAGCCCGCCACCACCGGTTCCACCTGGTAGGGGATCAGCTTATTGGTGGCGGTGCCCTCACCCTGGATCTGGGTCAACGCCGGGTTCTCCACGCCAAATGAGGAGTAGATGAATGAGCGTGTCAGGCCGGATCAGCCCGGGTCAGGTAGGCATTGCCCTCGGCGCGCTGACCACTCAGGCTGTTGCTCAGGATGATGCGCTCGCCCTGGCCGATGCCGAGCGCCTCGGCTCGTTCCGGGTGGATCAAGGGCGATCGCGCCGCTAATTC
>AASF01001550.1 GCA_000168735.1 Candidatus Endoriftia persephone str. Hot96_1+Hot96_2
GCATCGCAACCGCTGGATCGCCATTCGTGACGAAAGTGGCATGACATTGTGCATTGTTGGCACCTGTAGTGATGTCACCGAAGACGTGTGTCTGCGTGAGAAACTGGAATATGCCCTTGAAAGAGCCGAAGCCGCCAACCTGGCGTAAAAGCGAATTTCTTGCCAATATGAGCCACGAAATCCGCACGCCCCTGACCGCCATCATCGGCTTAGCCGAGTCGACACTTGAGAGTGGGCAGAGCATGGAAGAGCGGATAGAGTCGATTGGCGCCATCATTGCCTACGGCCAGCATCTGCGGGTGCTGATCGACGATATCCTGGACCTCTCGACAGATTGAGGCTGACCGTCTTGAGATTGAAGAGCACTCGAGATCAATCTTATTGGCCAGCTGACAAAATTTTTCAGCAGCATTAAGGCCCAGGTGGAACAAAGAAATCTGGGCTTCGGTATCCACTACGTACCACCTTTGCCCTCCACGATTCTCACCGATCCCACCCGGCTGCGACAGATTCTCTACAATCTCTGTAACAATGCGATGAAGTTCACCGAGCATGGGCGATCTACGTGTGATCATCAGTTGCGATGTCCCTTCTAGAAAACTGCTAGTGACCGTTTTCGACTCCGGGCATCGGTATGACTCAGGAACAGGTCGAACGTATCTTCGAGCCTTTTGTACAGGCTGATTCCACGGTGACTCGGCGCTTCGGCGGAACGGGCCTGGGACTCAATATCTCGCGCCGCTTGGCGCATCGTCTTGGCGGTGACATTCAGGTGCTTAGCCTCCCTGGTACCGGCAGTGTGTTTGTACTGACGATCGATACTGGCCACATTGATGAAGACAAGTTGCTCTATGAATTCAGAGACCTTCCCCAGGAAGATGAGAGAACAGGTAGTAGTCGGCGGCCGCCTAGCGTCCAGGGCAAAATCTTGTTGGCTGAGGATAACCTTTACAATCAGCGTCTCATCTCACTTTATGTCCGTAAGACAGGGGCCGAACTCGCGATTGCCGAGAATGGCGAACAGGCAGTTGAGATGGCGTTAAGGGAGACCTTCGATCTAATTCTTATGGATCTTCAGATGCCTATCATGGGAGGGCTGGATGCTACTCGCATGTTGCGTCAGACGCTCTATCCTGGACCTATCGTTGCGCTAACCGCACATTCCATGATTGGCGACCGTAGTAATGCACTGGAAGCTGGCTGTACGGACTTCCTTAGCAAGCCCGTTGATTGGCCGGCATTGTATGAAGTGATAGGTAAATATCTTCCGGAAGATGACGGCAATCCATCATTTGCACTGCCTGGCAGCCTACCCGACATGGGCGACACAGAATTTACCGAGCTGGTGGAGAAGTTCATAACAGAGCTTCCCGGCAATATTGAACAGTTGATTGCACACAGTGGCAAGGGTGAATGGGACGAGGTCCGGGCGCTGGCCCACCAGCTGAAGGGTGTTGCTGGTGGGTTCGGTTTTCCGGGTATTACCCAGCTTGCCGGTGATATTGAATTCCAAACCACGAGACAGTCTACCCAGGAGGCTGTTTATCTGATTCAGAATCTGCAAGAACTGGTCATGGATCTTATTAACAAGCACTTGCACAATCGAGAGAATGATGAATCTTAAACGTTTGCATGATGCACTGTTGAGTTTTGGAAAACCCCTCTCACAGCCAATATATTGTAATACAGGTCAATTGCTCGCTAATACGGGCATGGTGATAGACGACGAGGAGCTTTATCGTGAACTGCTCGACTTCGGCTATGTCGTACCCGAAGTCGACGAGAAAGATGACACTCAGGCCGAACAGAGTGTGACCTCCGCTATGGACTACGGGGTACTTATCGCCGATGACACGCCATTGATGCTCGACACGCTGGAGAATCATCTGAAGGCGATCGGTTTCATACGCATCCTACGGGCCAACGATGGTGAGATCGCAATGGCGAAGGTTGGACGCTATCGTCCGGAAGTGGTGTTTCTCGATATCGATATGCCGAGAAGAAATGGCTTGGAGGCTCTGGAAATCCTTAGAGAGGAGTTTCCGGATCTATTTATCTGTATGCTTAGCGCTCATAGCTCGTTGGACAATGTACGCACCGCCCTGAGTAAAGGTGCCTCCGGATTCCTTGTTAAACCCTATCAGCGGACGCGGTTGGAGCACATCCTTAATCAATTTTTGTCTACCCAAAATACGGCACTCGAGACAGACTGAACCCCATAATCCGCTAGATCTCCTAGGCGTGGGTCAGACCGGATCGGCCGTGGATGCTCGAAAAGCGTCCAGTGCGGCATCCTGAAACGTCGCTCAGGGATCTCCTTTTTCAAGCCTTTGATAGTCTCGATAGAAGTGCGGAGCGAAAGCAGGTGCCATCAGTGGTGGCGCCTGCGCAAGATTCTATCGCAGATCTGCTACCCACATATGTCGAGACTGTCTCTCGCAATGTTGGATCTGCAGGGCGAGATGAAATGGGGCTGCAGTTAGCCGCAGCAGGATGCTGGGGAGAGGGTAGGTTGGATGTGAATTAGCATTCACTCATAGACTCAATTTGTGATATAAGGTGATTTTATCTATACCCATAAAAGCATTTTTGCGGGATTTGTATGGCTGATCGCAGACTTCAGGTTTTTCACACAGTTGCGCGTTTGCTGAGCTTCACCAAGGCAGCCGAAACACTCCACATGACCCAGCCGGCGGTCACCTTCCAGGTGCGTCAGCTCGAGGAACATTTCAACACCCGTCTGTTCGATCGTACCCACAACCGGATCAGCCTCACCGAGGCGGGTGAGCGGGTGTTTGAATATGCCGATCGTATCTTCGATCTCTATGCCGATATGGAAAACTCGGTGCGCGAGATGACAGGCGAGATTCGCGGCGCGCTGACCATCGGTGCTAGCACCACCATTGCAGAGTATATGTTGCCGGCGCTGCTCGGTAATTTTGGGCATCGCTACCCGGAAGTGACGATTCACCTGCGGGTATCCAACTCCCGACGGGATCGTCTCGATGGTGGAGAACAACTCCATCGACCTGGGGGTGGTGGAGGCGCCGGTCGGTAACAAAAATCTGGTGGTCGAGGTCTGTCGTAAGGATCAGCTGGTGGCGATAGTGCCGCCGAGCCATGTGCTGGCCGAGCGCGACTCGGTTGGTTTCAAGGAGTTGATCTGAGTATCCGTTCATCTGTCGAGAAGAGGGTTCGGGCACTCGCGACGGTGAT
>AASF01001549.1 GCA_000168735.1 Candidatus Endoriftia persephone str. Hot96_1+Hot96_2
TAAAGGGACTAGTCTGTATGTTAAACGAATCGCCCTTGATCAACAATCCCGGCCTCCACCGCACGCCGCTCCAGCCGCCCCTCATTCACCACAAACAGCCAGGCCTGCCCCGCCTCGCGCAGCAACGCCGAGACCGGCACCAGGATCGCGTCAGAGTAGCTCCCGCAGCGGCAGCGCGACGCGCCCGAGCATGCCCGGCAGCAGCCCCGGCTCCCGGGCAGCTTCAGTCGAATCGGGTGGGTATGGGTGCGCGCATCGGGCACCGGCTGCAAAGCCACCAGCTCAGCCTGGCGCGGCCCATCCGGTAGCTCCACTGCCAGAGACTGCCCCAACCTCAGCACCGCTGCGATGTCGGTGCTCACCTCCAGCGACAACTCCAGATAGTCATCGCGAATCAGCTCCACCACCAGACTAGCGGGCTGCAGGTAGTCGCCCACCTCCACCTCTACCCGGTTGACCCGCCCATCAAACGGGGCGAGCAGCTGGCTGCGCTGCAGATTGCGCTCCAGCCCGCGCTGCTGCCGCCTGTTGCTTGGCCAGCCGTGCCGTGCCACTGTCGATGCCAAAGCTCAGCCGCACCGCGTCACTCTCCAGCTTGAGCAGCTGCTGGCGTGCGCTGTCGCGGGTTGAGCCGGAGGCGAGGGAGTCCTGCCCCAATCGCTCCAGACGCTTGAACTCCCGCTCGGCCAGCTGCCGCTGCTGTTGCGCTAGCTTCAGCAGACGCTGATCAGGGCGATTCGCGCCGC
>AASF01001548.1 GCA_000168735.1 Candidatus Endoriftia persephone str. Hot96_1+Hot96_2
CTTGATCAATAACTCCTCCGACTTCGATGCCACTAACGTAACCATCGTCGACAACCTACCAAATGAGGTCACTTACCAATCGGACGATGCGGGGTGTTCACATAATAATGGTACGGTGACCTGCAACATCAACGGCACCCTGGCCCGCGACGGGGCCGGGCAGCGCCAATGTGAGCATTACCGTCAGCACCGCCTCCAATCTTCAGTATTCGATCAGCAACACCGCCACTGTCACTGCAGAGATGGGCGGCAATATCGACGACGCACAGGCCAGCGAAGATACACTGATCAACAACATTCCTACGGTCACAGCGGGACAGCGTATTGATATCGCCGAAAACGTGGCCAATCTGACATCGCTTGGACAGATCGCCGCCACCGACCTGGATTCCAACGCCACCCTGACCTTTTCGATCAGCTACGGCAACGAGGCGGGTATATTCACGCTCGACGCTAACACCGGTGAACTAACGGTAGCGGACAACTCCTCCATCGATGCGGAAAACACCACCAGCTACACACTCGGTGTTACCGTCAACGACGGCTACAGCGATTCAGAGACAACGGACATTACAATCGACGTCGCTGATATCAACGAATTCACCCCGTGTGGTGAGCGGCGCCAGCATCAACCTCAGCGAAGACACAGCGGTCTCGACCCTGCTGCACACAGTGGTGGCCAGTGACAACGACGCCAGCGCCACACTGACCTATTCTCTGTTAACCGACGCTGGCGGAACATTCGGCATCAACGCGACCAGCGGCGAAATCTCTCTGCTGCAGCCGCTTGATTTTGAATCCACCACATCGTACGCCCTCGATGTGAAGGTGAGTGACGGTGACTTCAGCGACACCGCGGTGATTTCTGTCAATGTACTGAACGTGAACGAGACGCCGGTCACGGCAGATGACAGTTACGCCGCCTATTCAGGGATAGCGACTACCACCGGTAATGTTCTGAACAACGATACCGACGAGGATGGAGATACTCTCTCCATCTCAGACTTTCAAAATCCTTCCGCCAACGGCGGCACGGTAGCCAGCCTTGGAGATGGCACCTTCACCTACACATCCGCTGCGGATTTTGCCGGGCAAGACACATTCACCTACCTGGTCAGCGACGGTAACGGTGGAACCGCCACCGCCACCGTTACCATGAACGTATCGGCCAACCCACCACCCACTGTTGTGGGCGATGCAGCCACCGTGGATGAGGGGGCATCGGTCAATATCGATGTGCTCAGCAACGACAGTGACGACAATGGACTCGATCCCACCACCCTGACCGTAACCACCCAACCCGCCTACGGCAGCGTCGTGGTACAGCCGAATGGTTCCATTGATTACACCCACAACGGTTCGGAGACCCTCTCCGACTCCTTCACTTATACCGTCCAAGATCTACTTGGTGCGGTGTCGAGCCCGGCCACGGTAACCGTCACGGTAACGCCACAAAACGACACACCGGCGGCGACTCCCCAGGCCGTCACCACAGCGGAAGATACCGCCGTTGCGATCACCCTCAGCGGTAGCGATGCTG
>AASF01001547.1 GCA_000168735.1 Candidatus Endoriftia persephone str. Hot96_1+Hot96_2
GAACCCGCAGCGAGATGCGGCGCATGTTTACATAGAACCCGAGGAACATGCCAAAGTTGGCTGCCTCGGACGCCGTGGTGCTGAGAGTCCAGCTGACGCCAGCCTCATGAAAGACCTTGCCGTAACCGATCAGGCCATCCACATGGGGCTCGGCAAAAAAGTCGGCAGAGGGGGTCACCAGTAGGATATCGACGCCCTTCTTGTCGAGCGGATATTTGACCGCCACCTCGGTATCGTCGTAGACATCCTCTTCGAGGCCTTCGAGAGTATCAGCCAGCGCGGGGCCAGGGAGGCCCAGATTGTTACCAACAGTAAAAACCTTGGCGATGATCTCGTTGCAGTATTTCTGACCAACACCGATCTGCGCCATGATCTCGCGCGCCGCCATAGAGATCTCGGCGGTATCGATACCGTAGGGGCAGAACACTGAGCAGCGACGACACTGGGAGCACTGATGGAAGTAGCTGTACCACTCGTCCAACACCTCATCGGTCAGATCGACCGCGCCCACCAGTTTCGGAAAGTATTTGCCAGCGAAGGTGAAGTAGCGGCGATAGACGCGACGCAGGAGATCCTGACGCCCCACCGGCATATTTTTCGGATCTCTGGTGCTCAGGAAATAGTGGCACTTGTCGGTGCAGGATCCGCACTTCACACAGGGCATCCATATAGACCTGAAAGCTGCGATAGCGACTCAGCAGATCGCCCATCTTTTCGATGGCCACCTCCTGCCAGTTTTCCACCTTCTCGCCGGGAAAGCCCAGTGGCTCCTGGTGCGCCGGCGCTGCAACGAAGGGGCTGAGGTGCGCCATCACCCCCTCTTCGATCTTCGGAACCTCGGTGTATTCACTCAGCTTCCGGCCGTTTCAAATTTTGCCTTAGCCATGTGTAGCCCTCGTTCGGCCAGGTAAATTTCTTAGCGATTCTTCGAGCTTCTTCGCCCAAGGCGCCAGGTGGCGTTTCTCGCGCGGATTATCGACCTGGTTGCGTGAAGGACTGAAAAACACGCCAGGTATATGCAGCAGTTTGCTGAACGGCAGCAGCAGCATCAGTACAGCCACCAACAGCAGATGTACCAGCAGCGCAAAATCCATTGGCAGCTGCGCCTCCGCTGAAGGTGAACAGGCCATCAAAGAACTGCTTCACCATCACCACGTCGGTGTGCACAACAAAGGTCATCATCAGACCCGCTCAGGCCAATCACCATCAGCATCAGCAACCACAGATAGTCAGAGGGAGCCGAAATGTAGCGGACCCGATCAACGAAGATACGACGCACCAGCAGGCCGACCAAACCGGACACCATCGCAAATGCCGCATACTTTCCGATCGGCTGCAGCAGCTGGATAGGCAGCGGCACGGGGTCCATAAAATAACGCAGGTGGCGGGCGAGTACCGCGAACAGCCCCATGTGGAACATCCAGGAGAAGATCCAGGTCCACTTGGTGCTCTTGAAGAGGCTCTCGAAAAAGAACACTTCGCGGAACATACGCAGTACCACACCGGTCTGTGTCACAGGCGCCGGCGTGGTGGGAATCTTTAAAGGTGCGGGGGTCTTGGCATATTTGGACGATCTTGCGGACCAATCCAATCAGCATCACCAGAGTCGCTACGATGAACAGCAACGCGTAGACAGTTGACATGTTCCTGCGTTCCTCAGAGTTCTTGTTCAGGCCTGGAGAGGGGCGAACCCTCTCCAGGTGCTCGGCACGACTTAGATGCAGCCGGTCGGCTTCGGCAGGCCGGCGAAACGGCAAGCCTGCTTACCAGGGCCGTAAGGGAACAGAGCGTACAGGTACTTGCTGTTGCCCTTCTCCTTGCCCAGTTTCTTACCAACCGCCTTGGTCAGAACGCGCACGGCGGGAGCGATCTGGTACTCTTCGTAGTACTCACGCAGGAAGTTGATGATATCCCAGTGCTCGTCGGTCAGCTCCAGGTCGTCTTCCTTGGCCATAACCTCAGCGACCGCAGGCTCCCACTCGCTCAGGTTAACCAGGTAGCCTTCCTCATCGAGTCTCAAAAGTCTTGCCATTAGCTTCGATAGCCATCGTGATTTCTCCTAACTCTCGTTTAAATTGAATTCAGTTGATCAGACCCAGGCCTGCACCCGGCTGCTCTCAGCAGCGAGGGCGACAAAACCGGCGTAATCGACAACCTGAACACCTTCGATCAGTTTGTCTTCTGCAATACCCCGGGTCTTCAGATCAGGACCAAGTACATAGAACTTGATCCCACTTGCCGCCTGGACCTTATCCGCATACTCGGTGCCTTGGCATCGCCCCATAGACGCCATCCTCATACAGCAGAACGGCGCTGCCCTCTTTGGCATAGCCCGAGACAGCTCGTCATGGAGCTCTTCTCGAAGGGCGACTTATTCACTGTGTGCAAAGTGCTCATACTCTTGCTCCCCTTAGAAACTGAAAACGACGTCCTGCTCATCCATGATGTCAGCCAGCTCAGCACGGCTCACGACACGAATGGAGTCCTTCTCAGCCCAGTCGTCGTCCTCGTCCTCATAAGTCAGAGGCATCAGATCATCCAGGGTCAGGCCACGCGCTTCGAGAGACTCTTTCTCGACATAGAGCTTGGTGACGTCGTAGTCACCCAGGGCCTGGTAAGGTCGGGGAGAAGTTCTTCATATCACTCTCGCTCGTATCCTGCCCCTTGACCAGCTGGTAAACACCGTCGTCAAGGAAGGCCAGACTGACGTCCTGGTCGAAGGCGGCACCGATCAGTACTACCTCCAGCGATTCCCAAGCATAGATGGTTCCGTAAGGA
>AASF01001546.1 GCA_000168735.1 Candidatus Endoriftia persephone str. Hot96_1+Hot96_2
TCAATGCCAACCAATATATCCGCACTACGATGAGACTCTACTTCTATGTGATCCCCCTGATGATCGTCCTGGCTTACCTATTTCCTGATACACTGGTTCGTATGACAACGCTGCAGTAGCAGAAGGCATCCGTCGCGATTTATGCGGTGAAGAGTGAACCGCATCCTACGACACAACAACCCACCGTGCACCACAACCTCCCTAGACATTCTCCTTTACCAAGCTCATCCTAAAGCCGACTTTCCAACGGACAGTTGCGACAATTGCGACAATTGAGGTTAGAGTAAAAACAGCAGTCTTTACTCTAATCCCTAATATCTTTTTCCCAGGATTCCAGATGGAGACAAAGCTAATTTAACAGCACATGCAGGGCGCAATAACACAGCGTATTACGCCGAATGGGGCTATCGTCGGGTGCGGTGAGAAACGAAACGCATTCGTCCCCTACAATTTCTTGGGATCAAAACAAAATCCCCCCTTTATAAACGTCAGTCGCGAAAGAGCCTGATTATGAACACGATGTTTCCACAGGAGCCTTCCCTCCATTTTTTGCGATCCCCTCGCGGAGTTATTGGGTGCTGGGGACAGGTCACTTCACCTACACCTTCGACGATGCAGTCAAACTGTCCGGCCACGCCTGCCCCACGGTGGCGGGAGCCTTTCTCATGGTGGTGCACGCCATGGATGCGCTGTATGGGTCGGAGACACCCCAGCGCGGCGATATCCTGATCAGAATCCAGGGCGCTCAGGACCAGGGGGTGCTGGGCCCCATAAGCCAGGTTTTTACCTTGCTGACCGGAGCGGCCCCGGAGAACGGTTTTCAGGGTCTGGGAGGACAACATGCGCGCAACGACCTGTTGCGCTTCGAACCTGCTTCTGGTGATGCCGCAGGACCCTTTACCTTTGAGCGCGGGGATACTGGGAAGCGCATCACGGTAAGCTATGACCCCTCTTGCATCCCTCCCCGGCCGGAGATGGGCGCCCATCTGCAACAGATTCTTCAGGGCAGCGCTGAAGCTGGAGACAAAGGAGGCGTTTCGCTCGGCCTGGCGGGAGCGCGTGCTGAATATCCCTTGCAGACGGAGGACAGAGCACGGTCACTGTGACAGTCATCCATGAATCAACATAGCCCCGCTTCCCTCTACCGTTCAGAACACCAGGCATGCCGAAAATGGAAATAGGGGGCAAACTAGAATGGCACTAAGTTAAGCCTATTTGGAACAATTGCGGTCAGAGTAAAGACTGCTGTTTTTACTCTGGGACCCCTAAATATTCCCAACCAAGGACATCGTGGACAAATTTTAGCGAATACGGTCGAAGTAGCGAGCACGATAGAGCAAACGTTTTTTTGCAGGATCATCATCGTCTTCAAAACCGGAACGATCGTGC
>AASF01001545.1 GCA_000168735.1 Candidatus Endoriftia persephone str. Hot96_1+Hot96_2
GATCCCCACCACCAGCATCAGCAGCATGGTCAGCGCTCCGCTGCCGACCTCGGCCAGAGGGCGGTTGGTGGGATGAAGGTCATCACCAGCGCGGCCAGGATCAGGCCAGCCGCCAACCACAGCAGGATGTCGTCGAGCATATCGACAAAAGCGTAGTGCAGGCTGCTGAGCAGCGGCTGCTGCTGGTTGGTAGGTTTGCTGCAGCAGTCACTGTTGCTGCAGCAGTTGCCGGTTGCTACGGCCACCGGCAGCGTGGACGGGAGAGGGGGCGTCTCGGGGATCAGCGAGGTCAACAGGCCGGTGGTAATGGCGCTGAACAGGGCCGCCAGCGGGCGGGCGACGGCCATGATTGGCCCGAGCAGGGCATAGGAGAGGGCGATGGAGTCGGGGCCGGTCTCCGGGGTGGCGATCATAAAGGAGACGGTGGCGCTGTTGGAGGCCCCGGCGCGGCGCAGCCCAAGCGCGGCGGGCAGCACACCGCAGGAGCAGAGCGGCAGCCGGGGCGCCGATCAGGGCCGCCTTGAGAGTCGGTGCCAGGCGCCCCTGGCCGAGCTGGCGCTGCAGCAGGTCCGCTGGCATCCAGGCCTTAAGCAGCCCCGGCGAACAGCAGCCCGATCACCAGCCAGAAGGCGGCATCGAGATAGATTGCCATCAGGTTGTGCAGAAAGGCCATGGTGATGCAGCTCTTGGGGGTATGTCGAGTCCGAAGATTGCGATGGGGCGGGCGTTATTCTACCTCCTATCGATCAGGATTCATGGCAATAAACTTCAGGGTTTTTGTGGGGCGTTTCCGGTTCAGGCGCGGTTCAGTTTCTCCGGCTTAATCTATAGCCAAGAGATGAGGAGAGAGCCTCCTCACCCATGTTAAAGATCGAGGAAGCTCGAGATGAAATAATACCACTATCGCCATTGCCACCCTGCTGCTGAGTGCATCCGCTGAGCGTCAATGCAGGTTGGCAGCACCGTTACCAAGACACCGCCAAGGTGATCGATGTGGATCAA
>AASF01001544.1:0-2500 GCA_000168735.1 Candidatus Endoriftia persephone str. Hot96_1+Hot96_2
CTGCGGGTTGTAAAGCACTTTCAATTGGGAAGAGAAGCCTGAGGATAATACCCTTGGGTCTTGACGTTACCTTTAGAAGAAGCACCGGCTAACTCCGTGCCAGCAGCCGCGGTAATACGGAGGGTGCGAGCGTTAATCGGAATTACTGGGCGTAAAGCGCGCGTAGGCGGCTTGTTAAGTCAGATGTGAAAGCCCTGGGCTCAACCTGGGAACTGCATTTGATACTGGCAGGCTAGAGTATGGTAGAGGGAAGTGGAATTCCGGGTGTAGCGGTGAAATGCGTAGATATCCGGAGGAACATCAGTGGCGAAGGCGACTTCCTGGACCAATACTGACGCTGAGGTGCGAAAGCGTGGGTAGCAAACAGGATTAGATACCCTGAGTAGTCCACGCCGTAAACGATGTCAACTAGCCGTTGGGCTCATTATAAGGGCTTAGTGGCGCAGCTAACGCGATAAGTTGACCGCCTGGGGAGTACGGCCGCAAGGTTAAAACTCAAAGGAATTGACGGGGGCCCGCACAAGCGGTGGAGCATGTGGTTTAATTCGATGCAACGCGAAGAACCTTACCAGCCCTTGACATCCTCGGAACTTTCTAGAGATAGATTGGTGCCTTCGGGAGCCGAGTGACAGGTGCTGCATGGCTGTCGTCAGCTCGTGTCGTGAGATGTAGGGTTAAGTCCCGTAACGAGCGCAACCCTTGCCCTTAGTTGCCAGCACGTAATGGTGGGAACTCTAAGGGGACTGGCGGCGACAAACCGGAGGAAGGTGGGGATGACGTCAAGTCATCATGGCCCTTATGGGCTGGGCTACACACGTGCTACAATGGCCGGTACAGAGGGCTGCAAACCCGCGAGGGGGAGCCAATCTCAGAAAACCGGTCGTAGTCCGGATCGCAGTCTGCAACTCGACTGCGTGAAGTCGGAATCGCTAGTAATCGCGGATCAGCATGCCGCGGTGAATACGTTCCCGGGCCTTGTACACACCGCCCGTCACACCATGGGAGTGGGTTGCAAAAGAAGTGGGTAGCTTAACCTTCGGGAGGGCGCTCACCACTTTGTGATTCATGACTGGGGTGAAGTCGTAACAAGGTAGCCCTAGGGGAACCTGGGGCTGGATCACCTCCTTTAAAAAGTTTCGCCGGGTCGGCGGAGTACTCACATAAATTACCTATCCACAGTTAAAGCAGATACAGGCCTGTTGCTTGAAGCATCTGTACTGCACTTGAGCAAATTGGGTCTGTAGCTCAGTTGGTTAGAGCGCACCCCTGATAAGGGTGAGGTCGGAGGTTCAAATCCTCCCAGACCCACCAGATTGGAGTTCAGGGGCCATAGCTCAGCTGGGAGAGCGCCTGCCTTGCACGCAGGAGGTCGGCGGTTCGATCCCGCCTGGCTCCACCAAATTCATGAGTGGGAAGTGTCTAGCGAGAAGGCTAGCCACTTTGCATTTGCGAAGTCTGCTCTTTAAAAATTAGGTTAGATCGCTGATAGGTGATATCGAAAGATATCCTTATCAATTAAGTATCTAAGTTTCTCAAGGCTTAGATACTGGGTATGTTGCATTCGTAACCATTGATTGTATCCCAGAATTTTTGGGGTTATATGGTCAAGTGAGTAAGCGCATACGGTGGATGCCTAGGCGGCAGAAGGCGATGAAGGACGTGGTAGGCTGCGATAAGCCTCGGGGAGTTGTCAAACTAGCTTTGATCCGAGGATTTCCGAATGGGGGAACCCACCTCTTAGGAGGTATCTGCATCTGAATACATAGGGTGTAGAGGCGAACCCGGGGAACTGAAACATCTAAGTACCCGGAGGAAAAGAAATCAACCGAGATTCCCTTAGTAGCGGCGAGCGAACGGGGATTAGCCCTTAAGCGATAGAGTGGTTAGTGGAACGGTCTGGAAAGTCCGGCGATACAGGGTGATAGCCCCGTACACGAAAGCCTATTTATCGTGAAATCGAGTAGGGCGGGACACGTGATATCCTGTCTGAACATGGGGGGACCATCCTCCAAGGCTAAATACTCTCTGGGGAGCGATAGTGAACCAGTACCGTGAGGGAAAGGCGAAAAGAACCCCGTTGAGGGGAGTGAAATAGAACCTGAAACCGTATGCGTACAAGCAGTGGGAGCCCCTTCGGGGTGTGACTGCGTACCTTTTGTATAATGGGTCAGCGACTTACTTCTCAGTGGCAAGGTTAACCGTATAGGGGAGCCGTAGGGAAACCGAGTCTTAATAGGGCGCCATAGTCGCTGGGGAGTAGACCCGAAACCGGGCGATCTACCCATGGCCAGGGTGAAGGTGCGGTAACACGCGCTGGAGGCCCGAACCCACTTACGTTGAAAAGTGAGGGGATGAGCTGTGGGTAGGAGTGAAAGGCTAATCAAGCCCGGAGATAGCTGGTTCTCCTCGAAAGCTATTTAGGTAGCGCCTCGCGTCTCACTCCAGGGGGTAGAGCACTGTTTCGGCTAGGGGGCCATCCCGGCTTACCAAACCGATGCAA
>AASF01001543.1 GCA_000168735.1 Candidatus Endoriftia persephone str. Hot96_1+Hot96_2
TTCGGCATCGGCCTTGATCGGGTTAATGGTGTTCTCGCTCGTAGACGATATCTTCCGGCAGAACCACCGGCAGATCCTCGAGAGGCACCGGCACAATACCGCACTTCTCGCAGTGGATCATCGGGATCGGCGTGCCCCAGTAGCGCTGGCGGGAGACCCCCCAGTCGCGCAGGCGGAAGGTTCTTGGTCTTCTCCCGCGCTTGTCACGCGCCTGCAGCCACTCGGCGATGGCGTCGAAGGCCGCCTCGGAAGTAAGGTCGTTGAAGGGGCCAGAGTCTTTGAGTACACCCTTGTCGGTGTAGGCGGCGGCCTGAATATCGACCTGTGAACCATCCGCAGGGTGGATCACCCTGCTTGATCGGGGATGCCGTACTTGCCGGGCGAAAGCGTGGTCACGCTCATCGTGGGCAGGCACGGCCATGACGGCACCTGTACCGTAACTCATCAGCACGAAGTTGGCCGCGTAGATCGGCACCGGCTCGCCGCTCACCGGGTGGATGGGCGTTGATGCCGAGCGGCATGCCCTTTTTCTCGATGGTCTCCAGATCCGCCTCGGAGGTGCCGCCCTGGCGGCACTCGTCGATGAAGGCGGTCAGCTCTGGGTTGCCTTCGGCGGCCTGCAGTGCGAGTGGGTGCTCACCAGCAACCGCCACGTAGGTAACGCCCATGAGGGTGTCGGGGCGGGTGGTGAAGATGGTGAGAGTTTCGTCAGAGGTGGCGCTCTCAATACCGAACTCCATCTTCACGCCGTAGGAGCGGCCGATCCAGTTGCGCTGCATGGTACGCACTTGGTCGGGCCAGCCTTCCAGGTTGTCGATCTCATCCAGTAGTTCGTCGGCGTGAGTCAGTGATCTTGATGAACCACTGGGGGATCTCACGGCGTTCCACCAGCGCCCCGGAGCGCCAGCCGCGACCGTCGATCACCTGCTCGTTGGCGAGCACCGTCTGGTCCACCGGATC
>AASF01001542.1 GCA_000168735.1 Candidatus Endoriftia persephone str. Hot96_1+Hot96_2
CCCTTAGCTTATTTTTTGCAGCGTTTGCTTGTGAAGAGGGTTTATCACCCCCCCTATTAATAAGCTCATTAAATATTTTTGGACTTAAGCGATATACCTTTTCCAGAACAGAGGACAGCTTTTCTTGAAGCGCGCGTTTATTTTCTATCTTGAGAGGTATGGAGCAGTAGAACCACTGCACTAGACTCGGTTCCTCAGTCAAGTACGAGATCTGTTCCTCCTCTCTGGCAGAGGCTGCCGCATAACGATCACCAAATTCACGTTGTGCCACCGGATCAGTATGCAGCGCCTGGGCGCTACGTTGTATCTCTTCCAGAGCTAGCGACTCAGCAAGAATCTCGCGCAGCTGATCTCCATTTCGGCACAGAACCACAATATCCAACTTGGAAAAACGGTTAACCACCTTTTTAGTAAAAAGGATTTCATCATCACTGCTTTCGGCCTAGATAGATGATAATCCGCGCATCACGGCCCTTCACTTCAAGC
>AASF01001541.1 GCA_000168735.1 Candidatus Endoriftia persephone str. Hot96_1+Hot96_2
CCCTTAATTCACTTACCTCACGGACCAGGCTGACTTGAGCCAAGGTGGCTCAGCGCCGCGGGAAGCTGACCCCGGTACCGCCGAGGCCGCAGTAGCCGTTCGGATTCTTCGCCAGATACTGCTGATGGTAGGCCTCGGCAAAGTAGAAGTTCGGCGCTGCGATGATCTCGGTGGTGATCGGCCGACCACCGGTCTGAGAGAGGGCATTCTGATAGACTCGGCGGGACGCCTCCGCCAGCTGCTGCTGGGCCTCTGAGTAGGTATAGATGCCTGAACGATATTGAGTGCCCAGATCGTTGCCCTGACGCATGCCTTGGGTTGGATCGTGAGACTCCCAGAAACATTTGAGCAGCTTCTGGTATCTCAGCTCAGCCGGGGCGAATACCAACCGCACCACCTCATTGTGGCCGGTCATGCCGCTGCAGACCTCTTCATAGCTGGGATTCGGGGTATATCCGGCTGCATAACCCACTGCGCTCGAGAAGACCCCCGGCAACTCCCAGAAACGCCGCTCTGCCCCCCAAAAACAACCGAGCCCGAACATGGCAAACTCCAGCCCCTCAGGAAATGGCCCCCGCAGCGGATTGCCCAAGACAAAGTGGTTGTCCGCCACTGCCATCGCCTCACGCCGTCCGGGCAGAGCCTCCTCGGGCTCTGGCATCACTGTTTTTCGACCTAAACCAAACATTACCTGCCCCCACTGCTGCCCACACTATAACGTCATTCGGTTCGCCGGAGTCCGGCAGAAACCAATGATTATCTAAGGGAAATCCCGGCTTCACCGGGATCCTGGCGACAAGGCATACTCTGAGGCATGTGGAGATTCATCACACCCTGGCTGCGCCTGACCAGCCTGATTCTAGCGCTGGCGGGCTGGGGCATATGTTTCTGCATCCCCCCCTCTCCCCACGGTCTACTTAGAGGGATTGCAGGTGGAGAGTCTGACCGAACCCGCGCACCTCTACCGCGTCTCCCTGGCGCTCAGAAATCCGGGTTTTACTACCGCTACGGCTGCGCCGCTTCAGCTATCACCTGGATCTGAACGGGAGTCGTTTCTGCGAGGCGGAAATTCCGCTGGCTTTTATCCTCAAACCTTACTCCATCCAACGTCTGACCGCAGTGACAAGCAGCGATCTATTCAACATCGTCGGCCACTTCGGCAAGGTCATGTTCAACCGCGATCTGCCTCTACAATACTCCCTTGAGGGCAGCTTCCAGCTGGTTGGAGAGGCGAGAGAGATTCCGGTCTCTGCGGAGGGCCAGATCACTATCGAATACCCCCAGAACGCCCGGCATTGCACCGGACCCCAAGCCTTTAAAGCAGCAGAAAACCAGCGATCAGTCCGACCAGAAACAGGCCACCCCCGACCATCAATAGACGCCGCCGGCCACTACCGCCAGCCGCCACCGCCGACACTGGCATCGTCTTGAAGCGCTGCTCAAAAAGCTCCTCGGCCACCTCGGCTGCAGTGTTTTTCGCGACCTCCCGGGCGACCCGGGTCGCCGTCTCTGCGGCGTGGGCATCGATAGAGCCCTCGGCCACACTGCGGATCTCTTCGATCATCTCGCCCTTATCGGGCACCTGACGGAGCACTTCCTCAAGCAACTGTTCGCGCCCGGGCAACTGACTCGTCACGCCACGCTTGAACACCTCCAGCTGTGCTGCGATCTGCTCTGAAAAGACCGCCCACTGCTCGCGAAAATGGGTGCCAATCACCTCGGCCACCACCCGATCGTTGAGCTTGATGACGATCGCTTCCACGTCCCGATTCACCTGCTCGATGATCTCATCACGCAGCTTGTCGATATTGACATCCAATGGCCGCTCTTTGAGACTCCGCTCCACCGCCTGAGCCGCCAGGTCGCCAACCACCTCTTGGGCGATCTGACGGGTGGCGCGTCGCGCGATGCTGCGCACCTCCTCCGCCGAGAAGGGC
>AASF01001540.1 GCA_000168735.1 Candidatus Endoriftia persephone str. Hot96_1+Hot96_2
TTCTTCTCTGGGTAAAACATATGGTTTAATTGAAGAAATATATTGAAAAAATGGACTATCTGTTTCTTCATTATTTACTACACTTTCAATTAATAATTTTAAGTCTTTTACACATCTTTGTGCCTCTGTCGCCCCAATATCATCTCCCATATGTTCATAGTGGAAAATCTTGTTGTGATTCAAATCGAATGGAATTGAATCGTGAGTCTCTTTTATAATAATTGTTGAAAATGGTCGAGCAGCATGCCTAACTCCTAATTCATAAATAGCGTTGGGATTGTAAGTAGTTATATCTGCAATTACTAATTCTGCCTGAAGCAAAAGTGCATACATATTTTTATCTATTAACCCAGAATCTTGAATTTCATCACCTCTAACACAGTCCAAGCCAGATTCTTCAACTGCTGGCTTTATTATATTCAAATAGGTTTTATCCAGGTCATAAGTTTCACCAGAATATATATCGGTTTTTTTTCCATATCCCATTATCACAAAGCATAGTTTTTTCATAAATTATTTCCTTAAATTTAATGCATAACGTTTGGGCTTAGTGGCGACAAAAAGCGGAGCGAGGAACGAGCGGAGCTTTTTGCCGTCCACTGGAGCCCCATTGTTGGGCATATTTCTGTGCTGGCCTGTGTCCATGACTCAAAATACTCCACTTCCCTAAGGATTCGACTTTTCTGAGGCGGAAGACTTGATTCGATTTCCTTTCAGCCTGCACCATGACTTTGCCACCAAATTTTCTGAGGCGGAAGGTTCAATGCGATTTCCTTGCCGCCTGCACCATTAGTTCACACCCAAAAGCCTATCATTTCCCGATAGGCACATGCAGCCAACTTCTACAATGGCGACGAAGCCGCATCTGGCCTGAGCCTTGCAAGGCGAGATGATCTTTCGACAGGGACAGTCCCTATTAACCACCTATCCACCATGATGCCGAATAGTCTGGGCACCAAGCCTCTCTAACTCTATCCGATTTAAACTTAATTCTTTGTTGCCGTGCACGGCTTATTCTATGGCGATGCCTTGGTTGCCCAACGTTTGGGCTTAGTGGCGGCAAAAAGTGGAGCGAGGAACGAGCGGAGCTTTTTGACGTCCACTGGAGCCCCATTGTTGGGCATATTTCTGTGCTAGCCTGTGTCCATAACTCAAAATACTCCACTTCCCTGAGGATTCGACTTTTCTGAGGCGAAAGGTTTAATTCGACTTTCTTGCAGCCTGCATCCTTATTCACACCCAAAAGCCTATCATTTCCCAGTAGGCACGTGCAGCCAACTTCTGCAATGGCGACGAAGCCGCATCTGGCCTGAGCCTTGCAGGGCGAGATGATCTTTCGTTAAGACACCAACCAAATTGCCCAACTCTCTACCATGATGCCGAATAGTCTGGGCTCCAAGCTTCTCCAACTCTACCCGATTTAAACTTAATTCTTTGTTGCCGTGCACGGCTTATTCTATGGCGATGCCTTGGTTGCCCAACGTCGCAAATCACCGGCGGTTAAAAGTGGTGTGGCTGTAGCGTAGCGGAAGCCGCGCCGCTTTTAACCGTCCGAGTGCATTTGCCTTGTTATGCATTTTTAGCTCAAATACTCTGATATATAAGATTCACTCAATCCCCAGTGCTTAGCGCCATTGACTACCATGCTTTTATATTCGGCTGAGGCTACAAGTGAGGCATCAATAGAAGCAGAGATATAGGTTACTGCTTTTGTTTTGTTTCCATTTTTTGTTGTAACTACAATATTCCGTTGATCATACCCGCCTTCATATTTTTTCAGCACTGCAAAATCATCCTCATCTATTTCGAAGCAAACTCCGTGTACTACTTTGCCATCATTGGATTTGACGTTAGCCTTTGCTGTGCCATCAATGCTTTTATTGTTGTATATGAATTCATGATCAGGAAGCACTACCTGGAAGACTGTGTGATATTTTTTTATCCTTTCAAGAAGGCGCTGAGGAAGCATGTTGCTGCCATATGCAAAATAGTAGGCATGCTTAAATCACCACAACATATAATCGCATTTTTCTGGATAAAATTAATTTGAAGCTCCATGTTTGACAATAATTCAGTGCGATATGATTCTATAAACTCTTTAATTGCCTTATAGAAGTTTTCGAGCGGTATATCCGCATATGGCTTGAATCATTAGACTCAAATAAAACCAGCATGTCGTGGCTCGGAGCATTATTGATTTTAGATGTTTCTTTCGTGGCAGCCTCGTGAAGCAACCCACAACGAATATTATTAAAGAAACCATTTGCATTCATTTTTTGACGTGAAGTGATTAGAAAATGGCTCATGATTCATTAAAAAGTCAGAAAATAACTGCTTGCTTGAGTTGTACTCGGAATTTTCTTGGTTTCTTTGATGTCGTATATATTTTTCCTTGGTAAAACGCCTCAAGAAATTCTATTAGAATACATTGAAGGGCAACTACCGAAAACCCTTCACCACTGTCATATCGTTTTTCAAGAATCCAATCAATAGGGTTTAGAAATCGTGTCTTTATTCTGGTGTGTAACAATTCGAATACCACCTCCCATTCTGACTCCTTACTATTTCCCCAGATAATTCCATTTATGAGCTGTCCTCTTACTTTTTTCCAT
>AASF01001539.1 GCA_000168735.1 Candidatus Endoriftia persephone str. Hot96_1+Hot96_2
TCTCAGCAATCTCCTCATGCGTATAGGGATTGCTGATAATCGAGCGTTCGTAGCTACTGTCTTTGAAGGCTTCATGGATGTAGGGATCATCGATGCTGAACGGGATAAACGGCCCATAGTTGCTCGGGCCGGCGGTGATCCAGATCAGGCGATGGTTCGGCACTGTCATGCTGCCCCAGATCGAGGTCGGATTGTGCATGTGCCAGATGTGAGCGAGATCGCGCACCTCAAACAGATTCGGATCACCTCGGACTCCAAGTTATCCATGTTGTCTGACTTCGCTCCAGAAGCCGATCTCCTTAAACCCCACCAGGTAGAAGGGGTCATCCGGACCCAACTCATTGATACCGTTGCTGCGAATGTAGGCGGTGCGCATCCCGCCATTGCGGGAAGGCCCGGTCTGCAATACCGTGTTGGGGATCGCCTCCGGTGCGATCAGCTCCGCCATTTCCTCGAAGTCGGAACCCAGGGCAGCGGCATGCTCACGCACCCTCACGGTCGTCCGGGCCGCCGGTGCCACCGGCATTTTGGGTGTTCCAGGTGAGGCCTGCATCGTTCAGGCAGGAGTGGAACTGCCTCGGCCCGTCATCGGGAGGCCCGATACAGATGAAGCCGTGTTCGTAAGTGTAGGGTCCAAACTGGCTGCCACGCGCCGGGCTGCCCGGCGGCATGTAGACAATGGTGTTGGGCTGTCCTCCACTGGGCGGCCTTGACGATGACCCGGGGTGGAACTGTCGGTATAGGTCACTCCAGGTCCCAGAGGGCCTGTCATCGCCGCCATGGTGGTTGCATGACTCTCAATAGAAATACTCAAGAGAACCGCTGCGAAAAGAATGCGGGGCAAAAATCTGCCGACTGAAAAGTGCTCCATGCCATGCTCAGATCACCCGCGTTAATCGTGTGATTTTTTCTTCCTTTTTTCTGCGAATTAAAATTACTTTTTCCGAAAAACTGATCAAGG
>AASF01001538.1 GCA_000168735.1 Candidatus Endoriftia persephone str. Hot96_1+Hot96_2
TTTAAACGAATTCGCCCTTGATCATTGCTTCTTCATCTTCGAAAATAGGCAGATGGAGGACGCCAACGGCCGCCGCTACAAGCAGGAGACGATGTTCTTTCCCCACTATCACCAGTGGTAGGTGGTGACCCGGCTGGATGCCGCGGCTACGCAGCGAAGGTGTGGGAAGGTGCCACCTGCTGGAACACAGTGCCGGTTCGGGCAAGAGCAACACCATCGCCTGGCTCTGCCATAGCCTGATCCGGATGCACGAGGCTGACGGTTCGCGCCGCTTTGCCTCGGTGATCGTGGTGACCGACCGCACAATGCTGGATGACCAGCTGCGTGAGTCGATCCAGCAGACCGACCATCAACAGGACGTGGTGGCCGGGATCGAGCGTGGTAGCGGTTTTGGTGACAACGCCGCCAAGAGCGCTAGGCTGGCCAAGGCGCTGCTGCCGTGGAGCCTGCGGCTGCAGCGCTTCAAGGGACGACTGCAGGAGCTAAACGACACCATCGCGCGCTAGGAGCCGGTGGCTGACCGCCGCGACGGAGAGGGCGACGAGCGCGGCGCGGAAGAAGCGGAGTCACAGCGCGCCGAATACGCTGCCCGAGCGTGACGGCTTGATGAAGCTGCGCGACGGCATGCGCAAGTTTGTACGCCTCTACGAATTCATCGCCCAGGTGGTACCGCTGGGTGATCCCGAGTTGGAGAAGCTCAGTCGCTTTATCCGTCTCTATGTGAAACGGCTGGCCAATGTGCCGATGACGGAGATCGATCTCTCCGGTCTGCGCATGACTCACCTCAAGCTCTATCAGCGCGAGGGGGCGGATATGACGCTTGGGGTGAAGGAGGACGCTCCCGATTTGCGCCCGGTTGCCGGTGGCATCAGCGAGGGTCGCGACCGGACGCGTGAGCGAATCAGCGAAATCATTCACGCCCTGAACAGCCTGTTTGGCGAGGGTCTCTCGGAAGGGGATCGCATCAAGCGCATGGGCAATCTGCTGGCAATCGGCGAGCAGGCGCGCCGTGATCCCACCGTGCGCAAGCAGATCGAAGTTGGCAACAGCGAAGAGCAGATGATGCAGGGTGGCGATCTGCAAAGGGCGGTGACCAGCGCGGTGCTGACCATGCTTTTAGAGAGCAACGATAGGGAAGATGCCACTCACCTGCTGAAAGACCAGCAGGCGATGAGCCATTATTCCCGGCTGGTGTTCAAAGTGCTGGCGTCTGATCTCTATAATAGAAGATTCGCTTGGATTGGGTTGATCAGCCAGGTGGCCTGGAACCTTCTGTAACTATTTGTTCTTTATTGGTGGGCCCTGTAGGACTCGAACCTACGACCAAGGGATTATGAGTCCCCTGCTCTAACCAACTGAGCTAAGGGCCCGATGCGATTTGCCGCCGACAGGCGCAAGGCGTTATGGACGGCGCGAA
>AASF01001537.1 GCA_000168735.1 Candidatus Endoriftia persephone str. Hot96_1+Hot96_2
TGGCCGACAATCACCCGGGCGACACCGTTGGCGGCGGCGAGACGAATGATAATCTGGATCGCCTGGCGGTTGTAGAAGCGGCCGTCACCACCCAGCGCCATCACGCCACCCTTCAGGTCGGCCTGGGTGTCGAAGATCGACTGCACAAAGTTTTCCAGGTAGTTGGGGCCCTGAAATACTTTGACCTTCTTGCGCAAGCCCGAGGTGCCTGGTTTTTGGTCGTCGAACGGATGGCTGGTGATGCTGGAGATTTCCATTTGACCTCTTCTGTGCGTTGGGTGACTGCAGAACGGGCCTATTCAAGCACAGGAGTGATGGGAATCGAACCCCTGCTTGAAAAGATGGGACATCGCCCCCATCTGTTGGCCGATTCGCTGAAATCGCGCGATTTTTTAAGTGTATGTATTTGATGGAGGTTGATATTCCCCATGAGTGTTGAAGCCCAGAAGGAGACCCTGGCGTTCCAGGCCGAGGTGAGTCAGGTGTTGAACCTGGTGATCCGTTCCCTTTACAGCAATAAGGAGATCTTCCTGCGGGAGCTGGTCTCCAACGCATCTGATGCGGCAGAGAAGCTGCGTTTTGAGGCGCTGACCGACGAGGCGCTGTTTGAGGATGACCCTGAACTACGGATCCGCGTGACGATGGACAAGGAGGCGGGTACCCTGACCATATCCGACAACGGTATCGGTATGAGTCGTCAGGAGGTGACCGAGACCATCGGCACTATCGCCAGCTCCGGCACCAAGAAGTTTTTTGAGGCGTTGAGCGGTGATCAGACCAAGGATAGCGAGCTGATCGGTCAGTTTGGTGTCGGCTTCTACTCTGCCTTTATCGTTGCCGACAAGGTGACCCTGCATCACCCGCCGTGCCGGCCTCGCCGAAGAGCATGGGGTGCGCTGGGAGTCCACCGGCCGAGGGTGACTACAGTATCGAGAACGTGGATAAGCCCAGCCGCGGTACCGACGTGATCCTGCACCGTGCGTGAGGATGAGAAGGAGTTCCTGGAGGACTACCGGCTGCGTTCCATTATCTCTAAGTTCTCCGACCATATCGCGATGCCGGTGGAGATGGAGAAGCAGCGGTTCGGCGAACCAGAGGCGGTGGAAGAGCAACCGGAGCCAGCCAGAGTTTGAGCGGGTCAACAAGGGCACTGCGCTGTGGATGCGGCCCAAGTCGGAGATCAGCGACGAGGAGTATAAAGAGTTCTACAAACACGTCTCCCATGACTTTGAAGAGCCGCTCGCCTGGGCCCACAATCGGGTCGAGGGCAACAACGAATACTCCGCGCTGCTCTACATCCCCAGGCGCGCCCCGTTCGATATGTGGGACCGGGATCAGAAACATGGCGTAAAACTCTTCGTGCGCCGCGTCTTCATCATGGACGAGGCGGAAAAGCTGATGCCGCGCTACCTGCGTTTCATCAAAGGTGTGGTCGATTCTGATGACCTGCCGCTCAATGTCTCCCGTGAGATCCTGCAGCACAATCGCAAGATCGACACCATCCGCCAGGCCAACGTCAAGCGCGTACTCGGCATGCTGGAGAAGATGGCGAAGAATGAGCCCGAGAAGTACCAAACCTTCTGGGACCAGTTCGGGCAAGGTGGATGAAAGAGGGGCCGGCGGAGGAGTTCGGTAACAAGGATCGGATCGCCGGGCTTGCTGCGCTTCGCCTCCACCCATTACGATGTCGACACCCAGAATGTCTCTCTGTCCGATTACATCGGGGCGTATGAAAGAGGGGCATGGAGAAGATCTACTTACATCACCGCCGACAGTGCCGCTGCCGCTCGCTTCAGCCCGCATCTAGAGCTGCTGAAGAAGAAGGGCATCGACGGTGCTGCTGCTCTCCGACCGGGTCGACGAGTGGCTGGTCTCCAGCCTCACCGAATTAAGGC
>AASF01001536.1 GCA_000168735.1 Candidatus Endoriftia persephone str. Hot96_1+Hot96_2
TTCTTCCGGATAGTCCACCTTGGTCAGGTAGAGTCCGTGGGGCGGCGCCGTCACACCACCCTTGCGTCTGTCGCGTAACTGCAGGATCTCCTCCGCCCAGGAGACCTCCTGCTTACCCTGACCAATCGCCATCAACACTCCAGCGAGGTTGCGCACCATATGATGCAAAAAAGCATTGGCGTGAACCTCAATGGCGATCATCTTCCCCTGCCGGCTCACATCGAGACGATGAATGGTTCGCACCGGATGCTTTGCCTGACACCCCAGGGCGCGATAGGAGGAGAAGTCGTGGGTGCCCACCAATGCCTGTGCCTGCTGGCTGCATGCGATGCTCATCCAGCGGATGATGGTGCCAGGTCGCCCGATTGCGCCAAAGTGCGGAACGGGTACCCCGATTGAGGATAAGGTAGCGATAGTGTCGCCCGGTTGCCGAAAAACGTGCATGGAAATCGTCTGCCACCTGCCGCGCCCAGCTGACACTCACATCATTAGGCAGGTTGACGTTGCTGCCCAGCACCCAGGCGCGAGGCGGCCGTTCTGCCGTGGTCTCAAAATGGACTACCTGACCGGTACCATGCACGCCGGTATCGGTGCGTCCTGCGCAATGCACTCGCACCGGTTGATCGGCAACGCGTGACAGCGCCGCTTCCAGATCCTCTTGCACACTGCGCGCGTGACTCTGCTTCTGCCAGCCGTTGAAACCGCTGCCGTCATACTCAACTCCCAGTGCGATTTTCATCTTGTCTATGCCGCAACAAAAAGGGCGCACAGTGTGCGCCCTGTAATCGATCATTGTCGTTAAAGTATCAGGCTTAAGAGAGCTGTCCCAGCAGCGATTGCGCCGCCTGCTTTTGTACCGGATGAACCCTCTGCAAATCACTTCGTCGAGAAGATTCTTTGCACCCATCTTCGTCACCCATATCGAGATAGGCACGGGCCAAGTCCATCTTGGTGTTAACCTCATCTATCACCACCCAACTCGATCCCTTCATCGAAGGTCAAGGAGATCGGCGCGATGCTGTCGTCTGTCTCGCCAAAGGCAACTGCTTGATTCAAAGCTCTCGCTGCCATTCTCCTCGTTATCCAGATCATCAGAGAGCGACTCGAGCTCCCGCTCCAGGCTGGCCAGATCCAGATCATCAAGCGACTCTGAATCATCACCGAGAGTAAGTGAATCCCCTGTGCCTGCCGAGTCCGTCATAGCAGCACTCAGATCAAGATTACTCAGTTCGCTCGTATCATCACCAGCGCCCCCCATCTGATCCAGCTTGTTCAGCTGGTCAGACAGATCATGGGGCAATTCGATCTGGGTGCTATCGTCGGCATCCAGCTCATCCAGGTCAAGGGTATCCAGATCGATATCGAGCGTTTCGGTGTCAACCGCCAGGCCCACAACCGACTCTGCCTGCATCTCTTCCACCGCCGCTTCCAGTTCGCGGGCCAGACTCGAATCCGCCTCAGCAACATCAAGCCCCGGCACCGAACCTAACGCCTGGGACTCTGTGACAGTTTGAGGGGCGACCTCTTCCCTGGAGACCTCCTCCGGTGCTGCCATCTCACTGGCACCAAGAGCCTCTGAGTCAATGGAGATGGTCTCAAAAAAATCTTTGAGCTCACCAATCTCCATACTATCGAGATCGATCTCGGTCTCTCCATCCGGAGCCGGCCGGTCACTGCTGATTATCGCCGATGGAGTGCTCTCAAGCCGTGAGGAGTCAGTAAAACCACTCTCCAACTCCAGCCCCAGATCATCCATGTCATCACCAGCCAGAGACCTCCTCATCACTGTCTAGCGCCGACTCATAGAGTACATTCTCGGGATCCAGCTCTCGGCCCCATACGGGCGATCTTTTTCCATGAATCGCTGTCGCTCTCGGCGTATACCTTCCTGGGTGCATTGCAACTCGCGGCTTCATTAAACGCTGCGGTGTCTTTTGCTGAGTAGTGGATCTCAAGCAGTTTCTCTTTCAGCTCAAGACGCTCGGGAGACTTCTCAATTGCCTGCTTGATAAGTTCTTCCGCCTGTTGGTAACGACCATAGGCGATATATACATCAGCCTCAGAGATCGGAGTTCGACCCTTTCACCAGTCTCATCCTGCAGAGCATCGATATCGCTGGGCGTGAAGTCGCTTCATGAAGGAGGTTTCATCGCGTCGCGCTTCCCATTGACCGGCCCATCCCCCATCTCGGCAGCTGACGGTGAACTAGCATCGGCCTCCGGCACGATCAGGATGCTCTCTTCGAACTCGGCTTCCGCCTCCTTTCGACGGCGCATCGCCAGTGCCATCACACCAAGCAGCAACACGGCGACACCGCCAACCAGACCGGCAACGACAGTGGTATTGCCACCCATCACCTCGATCAGGCCCTTTTGGTTTCCAGGCCTTTTTCCCCGGCTTCTTTGACCGTGGTTCCGGCCTTTTCCTTGGGCCGTCTTACCCGTCCACTTCCGACACTGCTTGCGGCTTACTCTCCTCTACAGGAGCTTGCCGGCTCTACCACCACCGTCGATTCCATTTCTGCCGGTGCGATTGTCTCTGGCATTACCGTTTGCGGTGGAACCACTTCAGCAGCGGGCGTGGTTGCCACTGCATCTTTCATCGCTGC
>AASF01001535.1 GCA_000168735.1 Candidatus Endoriftia persephone str. Hot96_1+Hot96_2
GAGCACCAACCATTGACGACCGCTCCACCATTGGCCCAGATCTCTTTAATTGTATTTTTTCTCACCAGAAACTCCTCAATGTAGCAATTCGGGCCCTCGCACGGCCGAATATCAGGATTGAAAAACGGGATTGGGAAGTCAGGTAGGATTATGGATGCTCATCTGTCTGATCGCTTCCTACCACCCGACAGACTGCCGACGGCGATACTACCGACTTTGGCATGGTCTCACCACGACTGCCGTCACAACATACACGCCAAAATTGGACTTGGTCAAACTGTCGGCCAGATTGATCTGCTTCACACCTTTGCCGGAATGGGCTTGCAAACAGCATAGCCAGCCCATAGAGTTCCATCACAAATATAAAGAAATATCATGTGGAGCCGACAACCAAAGGCACGGTTACCATTACATTGCAAACCTGGCAAGACATCATCTCCTCACACGCTACTTTAGTATATTAACCAATCCTTCTGAACGCGCCTGGTTGATCGACTGGACTTAGGGACATCTTTTTACAACACCTGTGAGCTTGAAGCATATGAGTGCACCACTGAAGATAGGAATTGTCGGCCTTGGAAAGATGGGAGGCATCCGCGCCAAGACCGTGCGGGATTGCGATGACACAGTCTTAGTATCCGGTACGGATCCCAACCCACCAGCGCAAGGATTCCAAGACATTAAGATCCTCCCCGACTATCGGGCTGTCATCGATTCCGATGTTGAACGCTGTCATCGTCTGCGCCCCCAACCGATTCATTCCAGAGGTCGTAGAATCAGCCCTGGATGCAGGGAAACATGTCTTTTGTGAAAAGCCACCGGGTCGCAACCTGGCAGATATCGAGCGCATTATGGATGTGCCGAAAAGCGTAACCCCGGGTCTGGCGCTAAAGGTAGGCATTCAACCACCTGCTACCATTACGGCATCATGGAAGCCAAGAAAAATCCGTTGAGAAGTGGCAAATACGGCGAGATTCTCTGGATGAGAGGGGTCTATGGCAAGGCGGAGGGGTCAGGTAATCCCAAATGAGTGGCGCGACGACCCAGAGGTTGCTGGTGGAGGCATACTGTTCGATCAGGGCATTCACATGCTAGAAACCTCTTTCGCTATTTTTGTGGTGATTTTGTCGAAATCAAGAGCATGTGCACCACTGCATTCTGGGATATCGCCCCTTGAAGACAACGCCTTTGCCCTACTGCGGGACAAAAAAGGCCGTATCGCACCAGCTGCACAGCTCATTCACCCAGTGGAAACACCGTTTTACGCTGGAGATATTCATGCAGGACGGCTATGTCATAGTGGATGGCATGCCCTCAGGAACGCGCAGTTATCCGCGACGAATGGATCATCCAAGGCCGAAAACATGTCGGTTTCGCGATTGGCAATCCCCCTGAGGAAAAGACTTTCTGCAACACCGACCCGTCTTGGGACTTGGAGTT
>AASF01001534.1 GCA_000168735.1 Candidatus Endoriftia persephone str. Hot96_1+Hot96_2
GATCAACAGCTGGTTGCCTGACATCTGATAGTAACCTGACCAGCCGACATCCAGCACACTATCCTCCAGGGTAAGGCGCACTTCACTCCACTTCAGGGTGGAGTTGGTCAGATTGGTGATGTTGACGTCCATACAGTAGCTGTTGTCCCAGATCCCGGTGAACCAGGCATCGACAAACAGGCTACCAAAGTTGGCGCGCATCTGGGGCTGGTAGGTATGGCCGGTTGCGTTCTGTACGCTGATCTGGGCCGGGTCGCCGGCGCCACAGCTGTCGAAGGACTTCTGACCACCGGCGAAGATGAGGTGATTCCAGCTGGCCGGGGTGATGTTGAAGCGGTTACTGCCCTGATCACTGCTGTTGACGCCCCAGCATGCCAAAGGTGGGTCCGGGCAGTTGCAGGTCAAACTGCCAGTCGTTGATCGATTTGTCGGTGGAGATAGTGACCGCAATGCAGTAGCCATCGTCCCATTGGCTGGTTGTAACGATTTCGATGTTGGGTACGATGGTGTCTGGCGGCAGTACGGCCGGTGTGGATGTCCCGGGCGTGGTTGGTTTCTCTGCTACCCCAACCGGTGCATCCACCATGAATTTGGAAATCAGACGGACATAGGGGGCCTGATAGGTGATGGAGTTTTCATTGATCTGCCAGGGGGCTTCATTGCCTGTATTCCAGGCCTTGTAGGTCTTGGAGGTGGGTTGATCAACCAGCAGACTGATGCCCGTCGATGGTGACGCTACTGCGTATCCGTTGGGCCGTAGTGCTATCGGTCTCGGGGTATTTGGGGTTGGGGCCGCCAGTCAAGAAGCCGGGGGCCGGGCCAAAGTCGCTGTTGGCGTTGTCCCACTGGCTGTTGTCGGCAAACCACTGGTGGTGGATCTCGGCAACCGAGTTGTCGGCGCCAAATTCACCCATGTTGGTGAGGTAGTTCTGTCCCAGTGGGTTGGTGCCGTGCAGGTAGTGGAGATAGCCAGATGCGGCGTTGTAGTAGGCGTTCTTGGTTGCCGGTTTCGGTCTGGTAGACACGGGCGCTCATCAGCATGTTGCCGGCGTAACCTTTGGCGCGATTGCTGCCCCAGTGGTAGTCCTCGGCCCGGTGGTAGGCCTGGTAGGGGTCTTCCTGCTCCTGGAAACGCGCCAGGGGTGAAAATACCCCCCAGCTTATTGGACGCACCATGGCGTCGCTGTAGCTTTGCTTGATCTTTGTCACCAGGGCGCTGTCGCTACCGCTGAGGCTGGTGTAGTAGAGCAAGGCGTCCTGCATCTCGGTGTTGAGTCCATCGACGCGCAGGTAGGCTTGATCCAGGTTGCGTAGAAAGCGAATGTCGGAACTGCCGGGTGCGGTGTGTTGCTGGATGTAGGAGTGGTATTTGGCATTCCCTGTCGCGCCAAACAGATAGATGGCGGCGGCGAGTCGATTG
>AASF01001533.1 GCA_000168735.1 Candidatus Endoriftia persephone str. Hot96_1+Hot96_2
CACGCCGCACTTGCGGATAGTCAGCGGCACCTCCTTCTGCATCTATCTCAGCGGCAACCCCTTCAGCCCTTTTTTCCTCATCTACCTCTGGTCATTCGTCTCCCAAGGCACCCGCTACGGCACCCACAATCTGCTCTTCTCCTGCGCCGCCAGTGTCATCGGCTACAGCTTGGTGGTCATCCTAATGGACGGCTGGTCGCAGCATTTTCTCTACACCCTGTTCCTGCTGGTTGGCCTGATCATCCTGCCACTCTATCAGTTTATGTTGCTGCGCCGGCTACACTTCTCACGTCAGACCGCCGAGGCTGCCAGCCGCGCCCGCGGCAACTTCCTCGCGGTCATGACCCACGAACTGCGCACCCCGATCTCCAGTATCATCGGCCTCTCCCGGCTGCTCGGCGCGACCCGGCTCAACCGCGAACAGCGCGGCTACATCAGCTCCATCAGCTCCTCCGCCGAACACCTTGGCGGCGTTGATCGGCGACATCCTCGACTTCTCCAAGATCGACGCCAACAAGCTGGAGCTGCACCCCTCGGCGTTCGATCTCCGCAGCTGCGTCATCGACGTCTGCAGCGGCCTCGGCACCAGCGCTGCCAGCAAGGGGGTGGAGCTGGTCTGCCGCATCGACGCCAATGTACCGAACGAGATCCTCGCCGACGAACTGCGCTTTCGCCAGATCCTCTACAATCTGATCGGCAATGCGGTCAAATTTACCCCCTCTGGCCATATAACCGTCACACTGACGCGGCATAACGATGAACAGCACTATCTGCAGCTCGAGGTGCAAGATACCGGCATCGGCATCGACAAAGAGAAGCGCAACCGGATCTTCGACGAATTCTGGCAGTCGGACTCCTCCCGTACCCGCGAGTACCGCGGTACGCGGCCTCGGCACCACCATCGCACGGGATCTGACAAAGATGATGGGCGGTGAGATCGGTTTCGGCAGCGAGACCAGCAGGGGCAGCTGCTTCTGGTTGAAGCTACCCTGCCTGAGAGAGATACCGGACGACCCACCCGGCCCTCCAGAGGCGCTACAGGGGGTTACCGTCGCCATCTCCGAGCCCTCGCCAGAGAGCCGCAATGTACTGGTCGACTACTGCTGCCAGGCTGGCATTCAGGTGATCCTGCTGGATCATTACGACAATCGCCAGATCGATCCAGACTCCGGCTTCAACGGCAATCCGGTAGACCTGCTGCTGGTGGCAGAATCCCCTGCCACCGATGACACCCAGGAACGCGCCGAACGGCTCCTCAACTATCTGGGAAAGAGCGCGCCAGTACTGTTTTTGACCTTCACCCACGCGATCAGCAGCGACAACCACAACCTCAACCTGCGCAAGCCGATCAACCCGGTCGATCTGTGGCATGCCATCGAACAGCTGATCGACGACCAGCCCCTGGACGAAGACTCGAAATTCGCCCTGGAGAGCGGCTTTGTACCGCTACTGGAGGCCACCCGCGAGACCCACGTGCTGGTGGCTGAGGATGACAGCATCAGCTTTCAGCTGATCAATACCATGCTGACGAAGGCCGGCTACCGGGTAAAGCGTGCGCAGGACGGCAAACAAGCCCTCGACCTGAGCCGTTCCAGCGGCTTCGATCTCGCCCTGGTGGACGTTCGCATGCCGCACATGGACGGCATCGAATTCACCTGCATCTAGCCGCAGCCGGGAGAAGCCTGGCACCCGCTTACCGATCATCGCCCTCTCCGCCAACACCGCTGAAGAGGTCAAGCAGGAGTGCCTCGACGCAGGCATGGACGCCTACCTGCTGAAACCGGTCGACACCGAGAAGCTCAACGCCCTGCTGCGCCACTTTCTCATCGATACCGCCAAAAAAGTGGCGCTGCAACGGCCGCGCAACCAATGAACAGCCAACTTAAGCCCAACCGGGATATCTACTCCATCTCCCGCCTGGTGCGGGAAAGCCGCGCGGTCATCGAGGGCAGCTTCCCGCTGCTCTGGGTGGAGGGCGAGATCTCCAACCTGGCGCGCCCCGCCTCTGGCCACATCTACTTCACCCTGAAGGACCAGGTGGCCCAGGTACGCTGCGCGATGTTCCGTATCAAGCGCCAGCGGCTTCGCTTCCAGCCGCAAAACGGCCAGCAGGTGCTGGTGCGCGCCCGGGTCAGCCTCTATGAGGCGCGCGGCGAGTTCCAGCTCAACATCGAACATATGGAGCCCGCCGGCGAAGGCGCGCTGCGTCAGGCGTTCGACCGGCTCAAGGCGAAGCTCGCCGCCGAGGGGCTGTTCGATAGCGAGCACAAGCAACCGCTGCCCAGGCTGCCCCGCCAGATCGGCCTGATCACCTCCCCCTCCGGCGCCGCCCTGCGCGACCTGCTGACGGTACTGGCGCGACGCTTCCCGGCGATCCCGCTGCTGATCCACCCGGTGCAGGTGCAGGGCGACACGGCAGCACAGCAGATCGTACAGATGCTGCAGCTGGCCAACCGGCAGCAGCGCTGCGATCTGCTGATCCTGGCGCGCGGCGGCGGCTCCCTGGAGGATCTGCAGCCGTTCAACGATGAGCGTGTGGCGCGCGCCATCTTCGACTCGCAGATCCCGCTGATCACCGGGCATACGGCCACGAGATCGACTTCACCATCGCCGACTTTGTCGCCGATCAGCGCGCCGCCACCCCCTCCGCCGCCGCCGAACTGGCCAGCCCCGAGCAGGTCGAGCTGCGCAGCCGCCTCAACAGCCTCCAGCAACAACTCCAGACACGGCTGCGCCACATCACTACCAGCCATACAGAGCGGCTGAGACAACTCAGCGCACGCCTGCAGCGGCAGCACCCGCAGCAGCATCTGAGCCAGCTCAGCCAGCGCCTGGACGAACTGCGGCTGCGACTGCGCCAACAACAGACCCGCCAACTCGACAGTGCCCGACTCAACCTGGCGCATCTGCAACAGCGCCTGCAGCCACAGAGCCCGCTGCAGCGCCTGGTGCGATTTGAACAACGGATGGAGAAGCTGGCGGAACGCCTGCAACAGAGCCAGGGACGACAACTGAGCCGCGCCCAGCTGGGCCCTCAGCTATCTGCAACAGCGACTGCAGAGCGCCCTCACCAGCGCATCAGCTGGCACCGTTAGACGAAAGACAGCACCATCTGCAGCAGCGGCTGCAACAGGCGATGGAGAGCCGACTCGAACAGGCCCAGGGACGGTTGGCCCAGTTCGCCCGGGATCTGCACAACCTCAGTCCGCTTACCACCCTGGAGCGGGGTTTCGCCATTGTCAGCAGTGAAGACGGGACGATCCTGCGGGATGCCGCCAAGGTCACTGTCGGCGATCAGATAGAGACCAGGCTGGCCCGCGGCAGGCTGCGCTGCCGGGTTCTCGAATCAGGCGAGTAGATCGCGCACTCAGCCCTGCCCACCGGAGAGCTGCAGGCGCAGCGCAAACCACTCCGCCAGCACGTACACTGCACCTTGCCGTTGACGGTCTGCTTAGGGTAGACCCCCTGCTCATCCGCCACCCCCGCCAGCATCCCGGTGAAGAGCTCCATCGCCTGCTCCACATGGCAGCACCACATAGATAGAAAACAGGCCACTCAGCAGCAGGCCTCGCGCAGGCTCTTTTTCGAACATCAGATCGGGCAGATTGACATGCGGGATGATC
>AASF01001532.1 GCA_000168735.1 Candidatus Endoriftia persephone str. Hot96_1+Hot96_2
TTGATCAGACCGCACTGTCCAGCGCTGCTGCGGATCGAAGATGCAGAGTGGTGCGCTGGCGCCGACGGCGAGCTGCGCGAAAGGCAGATCGAGGATCTTCGCCGGCCCGCTGGTGAGGCGGGCGATCGCGTCAGGCAGATCGAGCACTCTCTCCTCGACCAGTTTCAGAGTCAGGGAGAGCAGGGTGTCGAGCCCTGAAATGCCCGGTTCGGTGGCCGGGAAGGGGGCGGCTTTGGCGTCTGGCTCATGTGGGCTGATGGTCGGAGCAGATCGCCGACAGTAGGTTGTCGGCGAGTGCCTGACGCAGTCCGTCCCGGTCGCCGCTGGTGCGCAGCGGCGGGATCACGTGGGCGTTGCTGTCGAAGCTCTCCACATCCATCTCGGTGAGAAACAGCTGGTGGATCGCCACGTCGGCGCTCACCTGCTGCTTGCCGAAGCAGGCGCGGGCCAGCATGTTGCTGCCACGGGCAGAGGAAATAGCGTGGAAGTGGATGCGTGCCTTGGCATGTTCCGCCAGCGCCAGATCCCGTGCGATGGCCACCGTCTCCGCCGCCTCGGGGATGCCGGGCAGGCCGAGCCGATCGGCCACCTTACCCTCATGTACGCAGCCCTGGTTGGCGAGATGCTCGTCCTGGGGGCGGATGATGGTGAGGATATTGAAGTTGCCGGCGTATTCCAGTGCGCGCCGTTGCACCAGGGTGTTGAGCAAAGGCGTGTAGGCGTTGCTCACAGCGCAGCAGCCGGCTCGCTTGAGTGCCGCCATCTCGCTCAGCTGGCTGCCCTCCAGCCCCTTGTTCTGCGCCCCTTGGGCCAGCAGACGCCAGTGCCCGCCGGCCCGGGCCAGCTTCTGAATCTGCTCCGCTACCGCCTGGGTGTCGATCACCGGTAGGGTGTCGGGGGGCCAGCAGAGGTTGGTGATCCCGCCAGCTGCTGCCGCTGCAGTTTCGCTGGCGATGTTCGCCTTGTGTTCGGCGCCGGGTTGGCGCAGGTTGGCGCAGAGATCGATCAGGCCGGGGCAGACGATCTTGTCACTGGCGTCGATGCTGGTGTCGGCGCTGAAGCCCTCGGGAGGCGCTCCCAGCGAGAGCACCTTGCCATTGCCGATGTGCAGATCCTGGGTCGCGTCGATACCGTGGGCCGGGTCGATTAGACGGCCATTGAGGATGCTGATGGTGTTGCTGTTGCTTCATCTGGTTAAGCCTGGGCCTGTAGGTTCTGACGGCCGATGATCATTGAGATTACAGCCATGCGGATGGCTGATGCCGTAGCTGACCTGTTGCAGGATTACCTGAACGTGGTCCGTCGGCCACCAGTGAGTCCATCTCCACGCCACGGTTGATTGGCCCAGGGTGCATCACGATCGCCTCTGAGTCGGCTGCCTCCAGGCGCTCGTCGGTGAGGCCGTAGAGCTGAAAATATTCGTGCTCGCTGGGCAGCAGTGCGCCCTGCATGCGCTCCCGCTGCAGCCGTAGCATGATGATC
>AASF01001531.1 GCA_000168735.1 Candidatus Endoriftia persephone str. Hot96_1+Hot96_2
GATCAGCGTGCGTGATGCAGATAAGGTACGGGCGGTGCGAGTCGCCAAGGACCTGCACGAGCTGGGCTTTGAACTCTGTGCCACCGGTGGCACTGCCAAAGCGATCAACGTGGCCGATATCCCCTGCGAACGGGTCAACAAGGTGAAAGAGGGGCGTCCGCACATTGTGGACATGATCAAGAATCGCGAGATCTCCTTCATCGTCAATACCACCGAGGGGGCCAAGGGCGATTGCAGATTCGGCTGAGCATCCGTCGTGCTGCACTGCAGCACAAGGTGAGTTATACCACCACCATCTCAGGCGCTGAGGCGACCTGTCTGGCACTGAAACAGTTGGACGCGGTGAGTGTGAACCGCTTGCAGGATCTGCATAGCTGATCCCCTTTATTGCATGAGTGTGACATATGAATAAAGTACCGTTGACCGCCCGGGGTGCGAAGCAAGCTCCAGGAAGAGTTGCAAGAGTTAAAGAGTGTGGCGCGGCCGCGGGTGATCAAGGCCGATCGCCGAGGCGCGTGCGCATGGTGACCTGAAAGAGAACGCCGAGTATCACGCGGCCCGTGAGCAGCAGAGTTTCATCGAAGGCCGTATCAAGGATATCGAAGGCAAGCTCTCACATGCCCAGATCATCGATGTCACTACCATCAACGCCAACGGTAAGGTGGTGTTTGGCGCTACCGTGGATGTGATAGAGCTGGATAATAATGAGGAGCATACCTTCCAGATCGTTGGTGACGACGAGGCCGACATCAAGAGCGGCCTGATCTCGGTCAGCTCGCCGATCGCCCGCGCCCTGATCGGCAAAGCGGAGGGCGACGAGGTCAATCTGGAGACCCCCGGCGGCCTGCGCGAGTTCGAGGTGCTGGAGATTCGTTACGAGTAGCTAGCGGACCAGGGCCGGCCCCGCCCAGGCATGAAAAGACCGGGTTGTCGCTCAGACGATGATCCGGTTTTTCTTTTTCTCGGGGTTGGCGCGGTAGAAGATCGCCACCCGGCCGATGATCTGCACCAGTGCAGCGCCGCTCTGTTCGGTGATCGCGCTGCTGAGTTGTTCCCGCTCCGCCTTGTCGGCGCCGGCCAGCTTGACCTTGAT
>AASF01001530.1 GCA_000168735.1 Candidatus Endoriftia persephone str. Hot96_1+Hot96_2
CGAATTCGCCCTTGATCCGCTCGCCGTTGACCTCCAAGAAGAGATCCCCTTCCAGGTCGGAGACGTCGATGGAGACGGTGTCGCCCTGCTTGATCTTGTCGTAGTCCGCCTCGTTGGCAAAGGTCAGGTGCACAATGCCGAAGTTGACCAGGTTGGCCACGTGGATGCGGGCGAATTGGGAGACCACCACGGCGCGTACACCCAGACAGCGGGGGCTATAGCGCCGCATGCTCGCGGGAACTGCCCTGGCCGTAGTTCTCGCCGCCGACGATGATGCCGTGACCGCCGGCGTCGCGGTGTTCACAGGCACGGGTGGAGAAGCTCGGGTCCACCTGATTGAAGGTGGCCTGCATGGCGTACTCCTTGACGTTGGAGCGCAGCGGAAGGAAGGTGCCGGCGGGGCTGGATGTCGTCGGTGCTGATATTGTCGCCGAGTTTCAGCAGAACCTCGCCTTTTAGGGTGTCGGGCAGGGGGTCGAAGTCCGGCAGAGCCATGATGTTGGGGCCGCGGATGACTTCCACCTTCTCCGCCTCCGCTGGGGACAGGGGCATGATGAAGGAGTCGGTGTCGAGGATTGCCGGCGACTGTTTGAACTCCACATTTCCCTGGGGCACGGTAATCTCACCGGCGAGGGCGCTGGCCGCCGCCACCAGTGGGCTGACCAGATGGGACCTCGGCGTCGGCGGTGCCGGAACGCTTGGGGAAGTTGCGGTTGAAGGTGCGCAGGGAGATGCCCTTGCTCACCGGGGAGCCGCCCTGACCGATACAGGCGCCGCAGCCGTTCTCCTGGATGCGGACGCCGGAGGCGTACAAGGAGGTCAGGTAACCGGACTCGGCCAACTGCATGGCCACGGCACGGGAGCCGGGATAGAGCAGGGTGTCCACGGTGACGCGCTTGCCCTTCAGCAACTCGGCGAAGGAGGCGATGTTCTCGTAGGAGCTGTTGGTGCAGCTGCCTACGGAGACCTGGTTGATCTTGGTGCCGGCGCGGTCCGCCACCTTCTCCACGTTGCCGGGAGAGGGGTAGATGGCGATCAACGGCTCCAGGGCGGAGAGGTCGATGTCGATGACGCGCTCGTACTCGGCGCCCTCGTCGGCCGCCAGGGGCTGGTAGTCTTGACCGCGTCCGCGGCTCTCCAGGAATTCCTGGGTGCGTTCGTCGCTGGGGAAGATGGAGGTGGTGGCGCCCATCTCGGCGCCCATATTGGTGATGGTGGCGCGCTCGGTGAGGGAGAGGCTGGCTACGCCCGGACCTGCATATTCGAAGATGACGCCCTTGCCGCCCTTGACGCCGTTGATCTCCAACATCTTCAGGATAACGTCCATAGCCATCGCCGCCTGGCTTCAGAGCGCCGGTCAGATTGACTTTGACCACCTTTGGCATGGGCATGCTGTACTCGCCGGTGGCCATGGCCAGGGCCACGTCGTAACCACCGGCGCCCATGAAAATGGCACCGCAGCCGCCGGCGTTCACGGTGTGGCTGTCCGCGCCCACGCCGGTCATTCCAGGCTTGACGAAGTTCTCCATATTGAGAAAGTGGCAGATGCCGGTACCCGCTGGGGAGTAGACGATACCCAGCTTCTGGGCCACCGTCTTAAGATATTCGTGGTCGTCCGGATTACGAAACCCGACCTGCAACATGCTGTGGTCGACGAAGTTGACGGAGAGCGGCTTGACCCGTTTGACGCCCATTGCCTCCAGTTGCAGCATGCACATGGTGCCGGTGGCGTCCTGTGTGAAGGCCTCGTCCACCCTGATCTTGATGACACTGCCGGGCGCTGGCAGCTCATTCTCATCCACCAAGTGGTCGAGCAGGATTTTCTCCGTCAAATTCAAAGGCTTCATTGTGCTCCTCCTTTGGAGTGCTTAAATTTGGTTTACGTCCACTCATTGTCTGATTACAGCTCCAATAAATTTTGATTCCGATAAATCCCAGCGAGGGGATCCTAGGCGCTTGCCGGATTATGGGTGACCCGGCTGCAAAAGCAGGAGAGCTGGTCCAGATCCCTTCGCTTCGTTCTTCCCCGTTGCTTATGATGCGCCCCCCTGTCGAGGTCGCCGCACGTGTCCAAATCCGCTCCAGGTGGATTTGTCGTTGCGTAGGACCCTCTATGCGCCCCAAATCAGCGAAATGGTGTGCGCGACACGGCGTGCGCCAGCCTGGGTGTGGGAGTCGGACGCCACGCCCCGGTTCCACAGTGCTCCAACGCGGCCACCAAGCGCCCGGCACGCAGGGCGGCCGGGGCGCTTGGCTTTTTCGAGTTCGTCGTTGGTCACGGATGCCGCACGTTCGTAAAAGCGCTTGCCGTTTGTCTCCAGTTCGTATCCTGTATTGCTGGTCGGTTGAATCGTCCACTATTCGCCTTCTTCGAGCCTTGAATACGAAACCCTGTCCGGCGCAATCTTGGCTGATTGATTTTTCCAGCTGCCTTAACCAAGAGCATCCAGTGCTGCATTGAAGCTGGTACTGGGCCGCATGGCGTTTAGCATCTTTTCCGCATCTGGACGAAAGTAACCGCCCATGTCGACAGGCTGCCCCTGGGCTGCATTCAGCTCTTCGATGATCTTTGCTTCATTGTTTCCAAGCTGCTGCGCCAGTGTGGCAAAACGCGCCTGAAGCTCTGTGTCCTCGGTCTGCTCGGCCAGCGCCTGCGCCCAGTAGAGGGTGAGGTAGAAGTGGCTTCCCCGGTTGTCTAGTTCATTCACCTTGCGGGACGGTGACTTGTTGTTGTCGAGGAACTCGCCGGTCGCCTTGTCCAGCGTATCCGCCAAGATTTGGGCCTTCTTATTGCCGGATACGGTGCTCAGATGTTCCAGGGATGCTGCCAGCGCCAGGAA
>AASF01001529.1 GCA_000168735.1 Candidatus Endoriftia persephone str. Hot96_1+Hot96_2
CCCTTGATCAACAACGTGGCGGAGAAACTGCCAATCGTCTTCCCCATCCACCCCCGCACTCGCAAACACCTTGAAACCAGTGGTCTGGATCGAGACCATCTCAAACAACCCGGGGGGTCAAACTGGCTAGAGCCACAGAACTACATCAGCTTCATGAAAATCTGGTATTCAACTGCCGGATCGCAATTACCGATTCTGGTGGCCTGCAGGAGGAGACTAGCTACCTCGGCATTCCCTGTCTGACGGTACGACCCAATACCGAACGACCGATCACCATCACCCAGGGCACCAATCAGCTCTGCAAACTTGAGGAGGTGGAGGATAAGACCAACGAGATCCTTGCTGGCAAGGCGGGGAAAGGCTCAGCTCCTGATCTCTGGGACGGGAATACCGCATCGAGGGTCGTCGACTCCATTCGGAAAACATTCAAGATCTGATGCCCTGAACTGACAGAGGCGTGGAGTCATATCGACCCCACGCCTCCCCTGCTGAGACGAATCATTCAATCGCCTCTTTACAAACTGGCTGGGTTTAAAACAAGAACTTCATCGTCGCCGCTATGCGATTACGCTTGTAACTTCCGAGCGGGTTGTCTGAATCACGCCTGAGAAAGGTATATTCTCCGATTCCAACAAGCGAAGGCGCGAACTTATGTTCCACAGATAGCAGGCCGTAGTAGTCATTATACTTGTCATCCACTCGTGATGAATTGTAGCGGTAATAGACACCAACACGCCCAGAGGTGCGCCCACCCAAGCCCCAATCATAATAGACATCGGCACCATACACGTCCTGTTCAGTGGCCATCAGCGGTGTATTCACGCTTGCGATCGAAGATACGCCCGCTAAGTGAGGAACGCGGGAAAGAGTAGGTGGCCTCTGCGGCAAGGGTCTTTTTCAAGAAGATCTCTGTATTGAGGTCGCCACCTTCGCCGGGGAAAATGGGATTGCCCTGATCATCAAACACCGGCGCATCTG
>AASF01001528.1 GCA_000168735.1 Candidatus Endoriftia persephone str. Hot96_1+Hot96_2
GTTTCTGTGCCGAGTTCTTCGCCAACAAGGGCCTCACCGGGGCGCCTAGTGAGGGGCGCGTCGACTCGGCCATCAACTTTGACTGGAAGAGCGGCGCACCGATCGACGGGCTCTGGAAGGACAACTTCTCGGTGCGTTGGCAGGGCGACTTCGCGTTCAAGGCGTCGGGCTACCGCTTCATCGCCACCGGGGATGACGGTATCCGGGTGTGGGTCGATGGGCGGCTGATCATCGATGGCTGGCGCCATCAGCGGCCCACCGAATACCAGTGCCATGCTGCCGCTATAGAGGGGGCACACATCGCATCAAGATGGAGTACTTCGAGGAGCGGTGGTGGTGCTGTCGCCAAGCTGCGCTGGGAGGAGGCCGCCGACTGTTCGCAGGTGCCGGAAGGGCAGTTCTGCGCCAGCTTCTTTGCCACCACGCGACCTGAGCGGCGATCCGGTGGATTCGCGGCTCTACGACAAGATCGACTTCGACTGGGGCAGCGGCAACCCGATCGTAGGGGTAGGGGCAAACAAGTTCTCGGTTCGCTGGGAGTGGGTGATTTCCCATTTTGCCGCCGGCACCTACCGCTTCAAAAGCCACTTTGATGATGCGATGCGGGTCTGGATCGATGGCGCGTTGGTGATCGACGCTTGGGATCCAAAATGGAGTTGGTTCGGCAAACGCCAGGTCTTGCGTCGTCTGAGCGCGGGTAACCATCGGATCAAGGTCGAATACCGCGAAGGCTGGGGCAACGCCAGTGTGGGCCTGCTCTGGGAGACCGCGCCCAGCTGCGACGCGGTGCCCAGCGGTGAGTTCTGTGGCGAATACTTCCCCAATCAGGATCTCTCCGGCGAGCCGCTGGAGGCGAGTCTCGATCCGGCTATAGATTTTGATTGGCAGGGTGGTGGACCCAGCGAGGCGCTGAGTCACGACAAGTTCTCTGCCCGCTGCGCAGGGTGACTTTGAATTCGAGGCAGGCTACTACCGCTTCCGTAGCGATGCCGATGACGGCTTCCGGGTCTGGGTGGATGGCGATCTGATCATCGATGCCTGGAAACGCAGCTGGCCCCTGGTACGGCAAGCAGCGCACGCTACTGAAGCTGGAGTGCTGGCACCCATCGGGTCAAGGTGGAGTACTACGAGGCCTGGGGCAAGGCTAAGGCGAAGCTGAGCTGGAGCAAAGCCCCCGACTGCTCGGTGGTGCCGGAGGGGCGTTTCTGCGGCGAGTTCTATGAAGAAATGGGCTTCAAGGGGGGGCTGGCCGACACTCTGGAGGTCGCATAGGCTCGACTTCGACTGGCCAAATCTGCCGATCGACAACATCGAGCACGACACCTTCTCCGACAAGTGGGTGGGGGATTTCGCCTTCGAGGCGGGGCTCTACCGCTTCTCGGCGCTGGCCGACGATGGGGTGCGGGTGTGGCTCGATGATGAACTGATCATCGACTACTGGAACCAGCAGAAACCCACCGAGTACCGGGCGGTGCGTCAACTGACCCAGGGCAAACACCGGGTCCGAGTGGAGCACTTCGACGGTTGGGGCGGTGCCGTACTGAAGGTCAACTGGCAGCCGATCGATGACTGTTCCCCGCTGCCGGTGGGGGCGTTCTGCGCCGAATACTACAACCAGGGTGACCTGAAGGGGCCGCTGGCAGATATCCGCCAGGAGCCGAAGATCGACTTCGACTGGGGCTGGTGGCAAGCCGCTAGGGGTGAAGGGGCGTGACCACTTTTCGGCGCGCTGGAGTGGTGCATTCGACCTGCCGGCGGGTGAGTACAGCTTCACCAGCCGCACCGATGACGGGGTGCGGCTGTGGGTCGATGACCAGCTGCTGATCGATGCCTGGCGGCCGATGGCGCCGACCGAGTATAGCCAGCGAGTTTTTCTCGACCAGGGACGCCACCAGATCCGGATGGACTATTTCGAGGTCGGAGGCGGTGCCGTAGCCCAGCTGGTCTGGCAGGCGGACCAGAGCGGTGCGCCCCAGGCGCCGGCAGGGCTGGAGATCACCGAGCAGGGCCATCAG
>AASF01001527.1 GCA_000168735.1 Candidatus Endoriftia persephone str. Hot96_1+Hot96_2
TTCTATTTGTCTCTACCTTTCTGCACCACCCTGTTGCTCCAATTTTGTCATCATCGGCCAATAAGGATTTTCATTCTTGGGATGATCGTGAAACCCCTCCCGAAATCGTTGAACCCAAGGCAATATGCAGGCTATATGATAGGAAAATGTGACTTCGTCACTTAAGCCCCCTGCCTTTGCCACCGATACTTCGAGTGTCATTTTTATAGGCCATCCTGTGGGTAGAGTCATGAAGCTGTTACGTACCATCGCCGCGATCACCCTCTCCACCAGTCTGCTTGCCGCCTGCGGCGGCAGTGGTGAATCAGTCAGTACACCAGTCGGGGAGACCGGCGGAACCTCCAGTCGTGTCGCCTTTGACGGCAGTGTTGGTGACGGCCCGGTGGTCGGTGCCACTGTCAGCATCCGCGACCGCAACTTTCGGCTGCTCGCCACCACCAGCAGTACCGACCGGGCTAGCTTCAACTTCGACGGTGAGATCGCCGACAGCGCCTTCCCGCTGATCATTGAAGCGACCGAAGGCATCGACCTAGTCACTAACGCCGCCCCCGAACTTTGTTCTCAGCGGGTGTAGTGATGACACCCTCACAGACGCGGGTCAACCCTGACGCCGCACACCACACATGATGGTGAAGAGCGCACTGGGCAATGGAGGGTGGGCTGACACAAGCTAACCTGGAGCGCGCCAGAAGCGCTGTCACCACCCGCCTCAACTTTGGCCTGGNAATACCAGCAAGGTGCCCGATCCGATGAGCACCGAGGTGACTATCGACAAATGTCACCGAGGTGACCCTGTCGAGCGAGGTGTTCGGTGAGATGGCACGCCGCACCGCCTACTGGGATCGGCGGTAATGTCAGCGAGGATGATATCTTCACCGCGCTAGCAGCCGACCTGGTCGATTCGGTGCTGGATGGCCGCGGCGCCGAAGGCACGGTGGCGCGCTACACCGCGATCGCCCATGTGGTCAGCGCCCAGCGGTGTTGATCCGAGGGCGAAATGCTCGACCGGCCTGCAGTGTGAACAATCAGCCGGCCAACACCGCCCTGGACGACGCCATCGACCAGGTGCTCAGCACCCGCTGATCGTTCAGTACGCCGCTCGGTGAGCGAGGTCAACGTGAACAGCCTGATGCTCAGCCAGGCTCAGGCAGCACTGGCCGCCGCCCAGGCGATCGACCCGAACATCCCGTTGGGAGATCTGCTGAGCCTGCTGAGCGGGCTGCAGGATGGCACTGCGGGCAATACCGGCGAGGCACTCAGCAACGCCGGGGTCGACAGCTCGCTGAGCAACGGCCTAGATCAGACCATTTCCATCGTCGCTAACAGCAACAACAGCGGTGTCGAGCAGGTCAATCAGGTGGCCAGCGGTAGTTTGAGCGGTAGTAACAGTTCCAACACCAGTAGCGAGTCAACTGGCAGCAGCACCGGTTCCAACAGTAGTGAAACCACCGCTGGCAACAGTAACGCTGGAAGTGATATCAACA
>AASF01001526.1 GCA_000168735.1 Candidatus Endoriftia persephone str. Hot96_1+Hot96_2
CCCTTGATCAGCGCCGCTGAGAAGAGCGCAGAAAAAGAGCTTCGACCGAAGGTCAAACAGGCGCTCGACAATATGATGGAGCGCTTCACCGGGGAGATTCAGCGTATGATCGCGCTGCGCCAAGCACAATCCATCGATCCGCCGGGTGGAGATTGAACTGGCTGCAGCAACAGGGGGCTGACGCTGGCATCAGCAGATCCAGGGGGGCGCGGCTGAGGATGGATGCACTGCGGTTGATCGTCACCCTGTGACAGCAAGCCCTACGCTCCGCAGTTTGCAGCAAGTGTGCCCTTCCCGCGGGAGCTATGGGCAGTAATATGCCCATAGCCATGATGGCCACCGCTGTCGATTCAGGGGCTCAGCGAAGATCCCGCTGATCTCATCCTCCGTCAGCGCCCGATAATTTCCGGGAGACAGATCAGGGTCGAGCTGGAGCGCACCAATCCGTTCGCGGTGCAGCACCACTACCCGATTCCCCAGCGCAGCGAACATCCGCTTCACCTGATGATAGCGGTCTTCGGTGATAGTGAGACGGCAGGAGTTCGATGACACCAGTTGCAGCTGCACCGGCTTGGTGGGACGAGCCTCGCTACACAATAGAATACCCTGACGAAGGCGCTCAGCATCCCGCTCTGACAGCGACTCGGCCAGGGTGACAAGGTAGCGCTTGGAGCACTTCCGTGCCGGTGCAAGGATACGATGGGACCAGGCACCATCATCCGTGATCAAGGGCGAATTCGTTA
>AASF01001525.1 GCA_000168735.1 Candidatus Endoriftia persephone str. Hot96_1+Hot96_2
CCTTAATTCGAAACCCGAGAATTCCTGATGAAGAGGCTGAGAAGATTACCACAGTGCAACTGGCTGTCGACTACATCACCTCACACAGCTGATCCAATCGGCGAATTTCGTGTGGGCCGCATCACTCCCCGTATCTGCGGGGTGCGGCCTTTTGCTTTATTGGGCCTAAATCAATAGGGGGGATAGTCTTCAATGACTGCGAGAAGGGTAGTCCGTTACCCCGGGCTTGGCATGATTGCACCTGTCGGACTGGATGTGCCGTCGTCCTGGGAGAACATTCTCGCGGGGAAAAGCGGTATTCAACCGATCACCCATTTCTGACTGTCGGGCCCTTCACCACCCGTTTCGGCGGGCCGATCTACGGGTTTGAAATCACCGAATTACGTGCCGAAGAAAGATGCCAAGAAGATGGATAAGTTCATCCACTATGGCGTGGCTGCAGGCTGTCAGGCGATCGAGGGACTCTGGTCTCCGAGGTGACTGAGGAGAATGCAGATCGGATCGGCGTGTTGATCGGCTCCGGTATTGGCGGTATCACCGGTATTGAGAACAGCTACCAGGCCTATATCGATGGTGGCCCGCGCAAGATCTCTCCATTCTTTGTTGCCGGCCAACATCATCAACATGGTCTCCGGTAATCTGTCGATCAAGTATGGGCTCAAAGGTCCCAACTACTCCATCGTCTCCGCCTGCAGCAGTGGTGCTCACAGCATCGGCGAGGCGGCGATGATGATCCGCCATGGCCGCACCGATGTGATGGTCGCCGGCGGCGCTGAGATGGCGACCTCACCGGTCGGGCTCGGTGGCTTTGCCGCAGCCCGTGCGCTCTCCCGGCGCAACGATGATCCGCAGGCGGCCAGTCGCCCCTGGGATCGCGACCGTGACGGCTTCGTACTTGAGCGAACGGTGCCGGCGTTGGTGGTGCTAGAGGAGTATGAGCATGCCAAGGCCCGTGGCGCGAAGATCTACGCTGAGCTGGTCGGTGTGGGGATGAACTCCGATGCGCTATCACATGACCGCCCCCTCTAAGGATGGCTCTGGTGCCGCCAAGTGCATGCAGCTGGCGTTGGCGGATGCGGGCATCAACCTGGAACAGGGTTTAACGTAACCTGAATGCCCACGGTACCTCGACCCCGGCCGGCGATCTGGCCGAGACCCAGGGCGTGAAGCGCGCCTTTGGCGACCATGCCTATAAGCTCTGTGTCAGCTCGACCAAGTCGATGACTGGTCACATGCTGGGTGCAGCAGGTGGGTGCCGAGGCAGTCTTCACCATCCTGGCGATTCGCGATCAGGTGGCACCACCGACCATCAATCTGGAGAACCAGGATCAAG
>AASF01001524.1 GCA_000168735.1 Candidatus Endoriftia persephone str. Hot96_1+Hot96_2
ATTCCCCACACCTATCGTGATATGCAGGTCGAGAAGATGATGGTGGTGCGTTCGCCAGAACTCTGAAGCTGATCCGTTTCTTCTCATTCCCTGCTGTTTTGGTTAGCATCAGCGCATCACGGTGGGGCGAGGTAAAAATTCATGGGTGATGAAACGCAGGCATCGGCAGCAAGCAGTAAGCGAGCCGGTGTCGGACCAGCAGTTGGTACGTGCTGTCACCTCTTTTGAGGCGATCATTCTCAGCCAGATCGAGGTCAAGAAGCATCTCGTCGACCGGCTGAATTACAGCATTCGCACCGGAGTCATCATCCTGGGCCTGATTGCCGTCTCAATCCTAATCCTGTTGCTGACACTCTCCTCCCAGATCACCCGGATCTCCAACGTTGTCGCCGATATGAACCACAATTTCACCAGCGTCTCGGGAGAGATGGGGCGTATCGAGAACTACATCTCCTCCATGGAACGGCGGGTCTCGCGGATGGATAGCATTACTGTGCAGACCGAGACGATGAACCGCGAGATGCAGGGCATCGCTCAGGATCTGACGCAGATGGAAGGCACCATCGGTGGCATCAGAAATCATATGACCGAGGTGCGCGGCAAGATTGACAATATCTCCGTCTCGATCAACCAGATGAACGGCGAGGTGCAGATGATGGGGCAGGATATGCACCGTATGGGGCAGCCAGCCCGCACCATGAACAAGATGTTCCCGTTTCCCTAGGAGTTTGTGATGTCAGAGGATCCAAAACGCCTGTTTGTCCAGATGGTGGGGCGTCTGGGGCGGGAGACCCAGTTCCATTTGGATGAACGCCAGCACCACTTCCATATCACCAATATCGTGCTGATGGTGGTCTCAGCCCTCCTGCTGGTGGTGGCCGTCTTCAATGTCTATTACATCCACATCCTCTCTAATGACCTTAACGGTATTGTCGACAACATGGATTCGATGCATACCAATCTGGAAGTGGTGAGGGTCAATATGAACCGCATCACCGACAAGGTGGAGAGCATCGATAAGCATATGGGCAACATGGATCAGATCACTGCCCATACTGAGGCAAATGGGGCAGCTGATGCCGGGGGTGGGTGATTCGATGGGTAAAATCGGCGCTGTAATGGTCTCAATCGACCAGGAGATGGGCCAGATGAGCCGGAGTATGGGGAATATCGATCAGCGCTTTCGCCACATGACCGGCGGTGTCTCGGTGATGCGGTACAACGTGCGGCAGATGTCTCGGCCAATGGGGGTGATAAATCCAGCGCTGCCCTAACTCTTGGTGCTTTTACCTTCGTTAATCCTGATGCAGGAATGGATTGGCATAACCATGCGTGTGCCGTGCCCGGTTCAGCCGGTGGCAGAGTTGCCAGATATTGATGGATCGTTTGAGAACGGAAAATGGAATGGAACCGATCAGGTCGTTGATTCAAGCACTTATTTTGGCTCTCCTGCTGGGGTTACCATGTGCAGATGCGGTAGTTGCCGCAGGGTTGGATGAAGACCCTGTTACCAGGGTAGGGTAGATAAAGGAACTGCTGGACAGCTATCGAGGCAGGCAGTCGAAGCTGCAACAGGCTAAGGCAGAGCTTGACCAGGTAATTGGCGCGCATCCTGAGTATGCGCCTGCCTATAAAGAGCTGGCGCGCTATATCGGAAATGAGCTG
>AASF01001523.1 GCA_000168735.1 Candidatus Endoriftia persephone str. Hot96_1+Hot96_2
GCGGCCGCGATCGCCCTTGATCCCTCAGAGCGGAGACTGACTTCGCCGGCATGAAAGCTGCGGATATCTCCCGCCGGCCGCCAGCAGTAGCGCACCATTTTCATCGATTCCCCGGTGCTGGCCCTGGATCGCGCCCCTCGCATTGCGGACAACAACCCTGTCTGCCCAGCATCAGATCAGCATCGTGCCACTCCTGCATGAGCGGCTGCAGCCCCTCGCTTGCATAAAGATTGCGCCACCCTGACCAGGTTCTCGATCAGGCTCGCGACCAACTCATTGCGGGTGTGGGGCCTGACGCCGGCGATTGAACGGAGATCGGTCCAGGGCTGATCGATGACCGCCCCCTGCTCGTCCATATGGGTATTCAAATCCCACCCCGAGCACCACTTGGGCGGGCCCTTCTGACTCCCCCGACACCTCGAGCAGCAGACCAGCGAGCTTTTTCTGCTGCCAGAGGATGTCGTTGGGCCACTTTAGACCTGCCTCGACAGCTCCAAACTCGCGCAGCGTGCGCAGCACAGCGATACCGGCGGCCAGGCTCAGTCCGCTGAGACGCATCGGCGCCAGCTCAAAGCGCCACAGCAGCGAGAGATAGACGTTGCTACCGTAGGGTGAGATCCAGCGGGCGACCATGCCGACCGCGCCCGGCCGACTGCTGCTCGGCCAGACAGACGGTACCATTCGCTGCCCCCTTGCGGGGCCTGTTCCATCAACCAGCTGTTGGTGGAAATCCAGGCTCTGATGGAGATTGGATTACGCTGATTCTGCGCCCCGGTTTCGTCGCTGAACTGTGCACTGATCCGTTCGCTATCGAGCAGGTCCAACGGTCGGGCGAGTCGATAGCCCCCTGCCGCGCACTGCATGAACATCCTGGCCGAACGCATCACGCAGCTGGCGGACTTGCTTCCAGATAGCAGCCCGGCTGACCCCCAGCGCTACGGCCAGCGATTCACCGGAGTGAAAGCGCCCGTCGGCCAGCAATTGTAGCAGTCTGATCCTAGTCGGCATCACCACTTAAGGAGCCTCTGAACGAATCATGAACGGCAGCCTTATGGCCCAAATTTCCCGCTGCTGCGTTAAAAGTCTCGGCAATAGTCCGACTATTACCTGCGATTTCTGCCTTGCATCGAAAAATTTGGCCGCACAATTCTGCTCGTCCAGATACATTCAGAGGCTCCTTAACCAGGGCGTCCGCGCCGCGCCTGCTGTGCTGGCGGGATCGCCTCTGGCAGATAGAATTCGCAGGTATCGGCTGGCGCCACTTGCGGCACAAGCTCAAATTGCATCAGCTCATCTCGTCGAAAGGCATGCACCGGCACCGCCTCACCTGGCGGCAGGACGGCGATGCGTTTTTCGATCTCCCCCTGCCGGACCCGCAGCCCATCAACCGCCACGATCAAGTCACCGGCGGCGATCCCCGCGGCCATCGCTGCACCACCCTCATACACTTGCACAACCTGCTCGCCGGCATCCTGCCCTTTGATGCGGGCACCCAGTACCGAACGCGGCTTTGCATCTGCCACTTGCTCATCAGTCACTACGCCACCGTTGTCCTCCGGGCCGGAGGCGGGACGGTAGGCGCATCTGTACACCAAACGCCGCCAGCGACTCCTGCAGGGGCAGTTCTTGGGTAGTGCGCAGGCCAAGCTCAAACAGCGGCGCTAGATCCAGCCCTGTCACCTCCATCGCCACTTGCTCGAATCCCCTCTCGGGCACCCCGATACCCGGCTTGCCGTAGCGGTGCCAACATCACCTGCATGACGTGCTCAAGAGAGCTGGCGCAATCACTTTCTAGTCGCATCCGTAGATCAAGCAGCAGTGCGAACAGGGCACCCTTGGCGTAGTAGCTGACAATCGCGTTCGGGGCATTCTCGTCTTGTTTGTAGAATTTGGTCCAGGCATCGAAGCTCGACTCTTCC
>AASF01001522.1 GCA_000168735.1 Candidatus Endoriftia persephone str. Hot96_1+Hot96_2
TTGGGCGTGGAAGCGGCGATCCGCCGGATCCAGATATTCCGCCTCACAGACCGGACACATGGGGAACAGGCGCATACTGGTGTTGGCCCGGTCGTAAGGAATGCGCTCGATGATGCTCAGGCGCGGGCCACAGTGGGTACAGTTGGTAAAAGGGTAGCGATAGCGGCGGTTGGCCGGGTCGAAAATCTCCCTCGCGGCAGGCATGGCAGGTCGCTGCGTCCGGCACTATGCCGGTATGCACCCCACCGCTCTGGGCTAGCGATGATCTGAAATCCCCGGCTGAGCGGGCGCGGCATCTACAAACGGCTGGCGTTGGATGAAATCGATACGCGCCAGCGGTGGACACTCTGCCTGCAACTGCTCGCAGAATCGCCCGATGGCATGGCGATCGGCCCAGAGCCGCACCAGCACCCCCTCGCCATCGTTGCTCACATCGCCCTGCAGCCCCAGCTGGCTGGCGATGCGCCAGACAGTGGGACGAAACCCCACCCCTTGCACCAGTCCCCGCACCCGGATCTGCTCAGCGGGCATGCTCAATTGGCTGGACTGGGCGATGGTGAAACAGCGGCCCGTAGAGACGTTCTGAACAGCATGAAATGGCCTGTTGAGCGGCGGGAGTTAAGGTTCCTCATACTACTGCGAAACCCCATCCGAATGCATATTCCTGATCAAACCCGGGCGAGGCGCTATCATCCCGCCCATGAAACTCCCCATCGAACAGATTAGGGTACTGCTGGCCGAGGCCCGCAGCGGTAATCGGCGGCGGCTGGTGGTGGTCTCAGGGACAGAGCCGTGGTGCCATGAACTTACCACAGAGATCATCCACCAGGCCCCGGCTGCCGGAGTGTCGCTGGATCGGCGGGCAGGCCCCGGGAAGGGCTGCAGGCATCCCCCCCGGGGCGTCCGGTCGGCTGGCTCGGTGGGGAGAGCTCACACCTGGTCTACGACGCCTTCAGCGGCTTCGACCCTAACCTGTTTGGCGCCGCATCGGGCACCCTGCGTGGCGGTGGTCTGTTGCTGCTGCTGGCCCCGCCGCTGGACGAGTGGCGCAACTACCCCGATCCACAGCAGGCGCGTATCCGAGTGGCCGGTTTTGAGGATCAGCCACTCGCCGGACGCTTTCTGCAGCGCCTAGCGGAGATCATCCGGGAGGATTCGGCAAGCCTGATCCTGCAACAGGATCACCCCATGCCACCCCTGCCCGTTCCTCTGCCAGCTTCTCCATCTGCAGCGCCCGAATGACCCGGAGTGCCGCACCCAGGACCAAGCCGAGGCGGTGGGGGCGATCCAGCACTGCATGAACGGTCACCGCCGACGGACAGTGGTACTGATCTCCGACCGCGGCCGTGGCAAAAGCGCGGCTCTGGGGATCG
>AASF01001521.1 GCA_000168735.1 Candidatus Endoriftia persephone str. Hot96_1+Hot96_2
AGCTTCATGTTGAAGATAGGGATGGTGAATGGTACTTCAAAGGACCTGCTTCGAACAGAAAAGAAGATGATCCCTGTAACTTTTATGGTGTTTGGTCAAGAATAGATCAATTCTTGGATACTACCGATAAATCTCAAAAGTCACTCGTTGAGTTAAATAGAGAGTTACTTGCCCCCCCCTATGGAATTAAAGAGGGTGTTCTTCCCATTCTCTACGTGGCGGTGATTATTGCCAATCAAGACGAACTGGCAATTTATGAAAACCGTATTTTTAAGCCACGTTTTACTGAAGAGATGGTGGAGCACTTCATAAAGCGGCCTGATGAGTTTGCTTTTCAGCGTTTTAGAATCGCCGGACTCAATTCATCCATATTTAAAGAATATTCGAAAGCACTCTTTAAAGATGGGAAAACACGGGATCTGTTAGGTGTTGCCAAGCCCATTGCAAATTTTGTGTTTAGTTTGCCGGAATACACACTGAAAACATCAAGGGGACTTTCAAAGCGTAGCCAAGCTGTTCGTGACATATTCAAGCTTTCTAAATCGCCAGTGACACTATTAGTAGAAGAGGTGCCTAGGGCGCTAGGTTATGAACTGAAAGGGGATGAGAAGGATGATGCAGCTGTTGCTGGCTTGTCACAAGCCCTAACCGAGACACTACGCGAGCTTAAATACTGTTTTCCAGGATTAAAAGATGAAATGCGCCAGCTGTGTGCGCAAGCTCTCCATTTTGATAAAGAGATATCATTGGAAGAACTGAGAAAATCTGTCTATGGACGTTACAAAGGACTCGAAGATTACACTATTGATAGAGATGGGCAGCGTGCCTTTATTCTGCGTCTGATACAAAAAGAGAGAAATGATGAAGC
>AASF01001520.1 GCA_000168735.1 Candidatus Endoriftia persephone str. Hot96_1+Hot96_2
GCGAATTACCCTTGATCAGCAACGATGCGCTTCAGCTATCATCTCTACCGTCTCCAGCAGCGCCCGAATGCGGCGATAATTCCAGGTGAATCAAGGCCACATTCGCATCCGGCCCCTCCCAGCTGACCAGCCCGGGAATCTTCGGCAGGCTGCGCGGGCGAAAGATCTCACCACGTTGGTTCACCAGAGACGTCTTTACCCCATCTGGCCAGAGGCTCATGTACCACCACTGTTTCCTCAATCCGATCGGGCCAGAGCCGCTTCACACTCACCCGATCGACCCAAGGCAGTCCCTCGACCGCACTACGCACGGCCTGCAGATCGACGCTGAAAAAGCCGCCCCGGATCGACTCGTGCACGGGTCTTTTCCAGCAACCCACGATCCAGATACCTAACCTCACCATCGATCCCCACGGAGCGCAGCGGCATCACTCCCGGCTGCTCCAGCCACTGGTAGCCCCAGAGCACTGCAGCCAGGCTTAGGGGCGACGACGCTCAGCATCACCCCCCAACGATGCAGAAAACCAGCCACCATGGCGAATCGTCCAGGCGCCGGCCGTTTTTTAAGTCTGCGCTTCATCCCTCTGCAAGCTCCAGACTGGTTCGCAAAATCTGCATCACCAGCTCATCGAATCCTATCCCGGCCGCTTTGGCCGCCATCGGCACCAGACTGTGATCGGGTCATGCCCGGCACCGTGTTAACCTCGATCAGCCAAGGCTCGCCCGCTTCATCCAGCATCAGATCAACCCGCCCCCAGCCGCTGGCGCCCACCGCCTCGAAGGCCTTTGCAGCCAGCTGCTGCAGACGTTGCTCCTCTGCCGCAGGCAGGCCGCAGGGGCAGTGGCTTAACGGGTTGAATCGGCGCTATATTTGGCCTCGTAGTCATAAAATGTGCCGAGGTGTCTCGAGACGGATCAGCGGCAGCGATATTGCCCCCCCGAGCAGGCTGGCAGTGTACTCCTGGCCGGTGATCCAGCGCTCCGCCATTACCATCGGGTCGTACTCAGCCGCCATGCTGCCAGGCTTGTTCCAGCTCACCCCGGCTGCCGACTCGTGCCATACCAATGCTTGAACCCTCCCGGGCAGGCTTGATCATCAGCGGAAAACCCAGTGCGGCCGAGGCCTCCAGATCAGACTCCCGCTCGATCAGGCGCGACTCCGCGGGTTGGCAGGCCTAAACCACTCCAGAGTGCCTTGGTGCGGTACTTGTCCATCCCCAGGGCCGAGCCCAGCACACCACTGCCGGTGTAGGGCAGGCCGATCGATTCAAGCGCCCCCTGCACCGTGCCATCTTCACCGCCACGGCCGTGTAGCACGATGAAGGCACGATCAAAGCCGCCTTCGCTCAACTGCTCCAACAGATTTTCGGCGGAATCCACCGCATGGGCGTCAATAGCTTGACGCAACAACGCCTGAAAAACCGCGTCACCGCTGCGCAGCGAGACCTCCCGCTCCGCAGAGCACCCGCCCATCAGCACCGCTACCTTACCGAATTCTGCTGGCTGGAAATGGTTCATAGCGGCTCTCCAATGCGGTGCACCTCAGTGACCAAACGCACTCCGCTGCGCGCCTCCACCTGCTGCTGAACCCGCTCGATCAGCGCCTCGCATATCAGCTGCAGTCGCCTCACCCGTATTAACGATGAAGTTGGAGTGTTTCTCCGAAACCTGGGCGCCACCGATCTGCAGCCCCTTGAGGCCCGGAGGCTCGATCAGGCGCGCCGCGTGATCTCCCGGCGGATTGCGAAACACCGAGCCACAACTCGGCATGCGGGTCGGCTGGGTCGCGCCGCGGCGCTCCAACAAAGAACGGATCTTCGCCTGGGTACT
>AASF01001519.1 GCA_000168735.1 Candidatus Endoriftia persephone str. Hot96_1+Hot96_2
ATCGCCCTTAATTCGAGAGCTATCTCGAGCTGGCGGAGCGGCTCTGCCAACCCGCCAAACCGCTGGTGATGATCAGCCACGGCCTGTCAGGGCTCGGGCAAGAGCCACTTCAGCTGGGTGGCTGTGTGCAGCATTGGCCAGCGATCCGGCTGCGCTCCGATCTGGAACGCAAGCTGGCTGTACGGGCTGCAGCCTGCTAGAGCACAGTAGCTCAGCGACTGCGCCGCGGGGAAACTCTACACAGAAGCCGCGGGGGAGGCGACCTATAGTGCGGCTGGCACAGCTAAGCGGAGGTGATCGTCAGGGCCGGCTACAGTGTCATCGTCGATGCGACCTTCCTGCAACGTGAGCGGCGTGACCACTTTCGGCAGCTGGCCAGGCGGCTCGGGTGTGCCCGTTCCTACTGCTCGACCTGCAGTGCCCCGCTCGAGCTGTTGCAGCGGCGCATCGTCGAGCGCCAGCGCCAGGGCAGAGGATGTCTCGGAGGCCGATCTGGCGGTGCTGCAGTCGCAGTGTGCCAGCGCCGAGCCTCTCGACGCCGCCGAGCGCCGCTCTGCGTTGGCGATTGACAGCCGACAGTTCCCGCCAGAGGGGTTGCTGCAGCGGGATCACCGAGCAGCTGAATCGAGATTCGGATTAATCGGGGTGCAGTCCCAACCAGATCAGGAGCACTATCCATGCGTTTTCCCCAATTGGCAATGGGTCAGCGGTTTCGCTTTCAGGGCCGAGTCTTCACCAAGAGTGGGCCGCTCACCGCCCGGGAAGAGGGCAGCCAGAACAATCAGTTGATGAGGAAGTCGGCGGAGGTGGAGCTGCTCGATAATGCAGCGCCGCAGTCGGAGAAGCCACAGGGCCAGTTGCAGCGCCAGCAGCTTGAGAGTGCGATGCGCTCCGGTCTGGCGCGTCTCCGCCAGAGTGCGGAGCAGGTCGCCGAGGTGGATGGGCGGATGCCGGTAGAGAGGCTGCTGTTGTTGGTGGAGGCGGAACTGGAATCGATCCTCAAGGATCTCAGCTGACTCGCCCTCAGCCAAGCACGATTAGGGCCACCCCAAGCGACCATCACCGTGCCTGCCAGCAGATGGTGGCCGAGTCCGGTTTCGCGGAAGATCCAGGCGCCGTAGAGGATGCCAAACAGTAGACTGGTGCGCTTCACCGCGATCATGTAGGCGGTCTCCACCTGCTGCAGAGCGAGGAAGTGGGTCACCAGCATCAGCGCCATTAGCCCGGCGGTGAGCAGCACCGGCCACAGCTGGCGGCGGATC
>AASF01001518.1 GCA_000168735.1 Candidatus Endoriftia persephone str. Hot96_1+Hot96_2
GATCAAAGAGGATGAGCGTTTTGCTGTGCTCACCGACATCATGGGCGACGAGGATCACCTGGGCGACATGGACTTCAAGGTCGCCTGGTACCGCCCAGGGCATCAACGCCCTGCAGATGGATATCAAGATCAACGGCATCACCAAGGAGATCATGGAGATCGCCCTGGAGCAGGCCAAAGAGGGACGTTTGCACATCCTCGACGAGATGAACCGCGTGATCTCCTCGCATCGGGGTGAGATGTCCGAGCACGCGCCGCGCATCATCGAGATCAAGATCAACCCGGACAAGATCCGCGATGTGATCGGCAAGGGTGGTGTGACCATCCGCGGCATCACCGAGGCTACCGGTGCCACCGTCGACATCACCGACGATGGCATCGTGAAGATCTTCTCGGTGGAGCAAGGCGGCCGGTGAAGAGGCGAAGAAGCGCGTCGAGCTGATCACCGCAGATGTCGAGGTTGGTACCGTCTACGAGGGTAAGGTCGCCCGCCTGATGGACTTCGGCGCCTTTGTCACCATCCTGCCCGGCAAGGATGGTCTGGTGCATATCTCGCAGATCTCCAACGAGCGCGTGGAGAAGGTGAGCGACAAGCTCTCCGAAGGGGATAACATCCGCGTCAAAGTGCTGGAGGTGGATAAGCAGGGCCGCATCCGTCTCTCCATGAAGGCGGTGGAGGAGGGGGAGTAATCCTGCTCTGACAGTGTCGATGAGAAAGGGGGCCCGCGGGCCCCTTTTTTGTGCCTATCTCATTCTCATTACGCTGGCGTGGCGTCTTCGCTTTCGCTCAATCCCAACTGCTCCATGATCGCCAGGCGGAAGCGTTCCAGTCCCTGCTGCACCAGCTCATAGGTCTTATTGACATTCTGCTCGATCTCGCCGTTGAGGATCTCCAGTCCCTCGAGGATCCCACCTCGACCTCTGGGCAAAACCCCTGGTTTCGAATGCCCCGCCACCGAATCAGCTTCAAGGGAACTCCTTCAGTGCGCTGTCCTGCTCCATCTCGGGGTGGTTCTCAAGAAAGCCGCCAAAGAAGCCGGTGGCGAAGCCGACGATGCGTTCGGCGGTGGCCTCGGGGGTGAAATCCTGTTTGGCGGCTTGTTCGATAGCCTGGGGGCCGAGTTCGGGTGCCAGTATCTCATTGAGCTTTGCCAGGACACTGCGGTAGAGCAGCTCCAGTGGCTGCTGGCTGGCTTGCAGGTTGAGTGCTTCGCTGGCTGCAGCTGTGCTTGGAGTGGCCCCGCTCTTTGCGCCTCTGCTGGGTGGGATGAGTGGAGAGGGCAGGGATTGGATAAGGTTCTGCTCGAGACTCTGTAGTGGCATTGCTGCGACCCTCGAAGATTTGGCTGATCTACCCACAGTATGGACAATCAATGGCTAGGTGATTCGGCGCTGGGGCAGATTGGGGAATAACCGCATCACAGGGTCTGGCGGTTGGGCTGACAGGCGTGCTGCATTTCCTGTTGGTGAGAGCGGGCTTTGTGCTTAGTATGGAGCCGGCCACTTGTGTAATCGTTCATCAAAGGGGAACAGCTATGCCAGAGATTCCACACTTCTCCCACCTGATTGCGGAACAGACCCCTCCTGCCGGTCAGATTGAGGTGCTGGCCCCTTTTGAACGCACCCCGATCGCCACAGTCGATACGCTGGACGCAGCCGGGGTCGAGCATGCGCTGGCGACGGCCGANGCGCTGTTTCGCAATAAGGATGACTGGCTGCCTGCCTGGCGGCGTACTGAG
>AASF01001517.1 GCA_000168735.1 Candidatus Endoriftia persephone str. Hot96_1+Hot96_2
TGATCATGATGTGCTGAACTGCCCTCCAACGCGGTGCTGGCTGGAAGAGTTTCTCGAGCACTTCGACGGTTTCTCCATCGGCTCCAACGACATGACCCAGCTGACCCTGGGGACTGGATCGCGGACTCCGCGGCTGATCGCCGACAAGTTCGATGAGCGCAACCCGGCGGTGAAGAAGATGCTTGGCATGGCGATCACAGCCTGCCGCGAGCAGGGCAAGTATGTCGGCATCTGCGGTCAGGGTCCATCCGACTATCCGGGATCTGGCCCAGTGGCTGCTGGAACAAGGCATCAGCAGCATCTCCCTCAACCCGGACACGGTGGTCAGCACCTGGCAGTCGCTGGCCACCCAAAGTTGCTAGAAGCTGCAGCGACCAAGCTATAGATCGGGCTGTGCACGACATCATCCTTGATTTTAATCGATGACACGCGGCGGCCACGGGCCGCCCTATATTTTAAGGTTAGTCGCGCCCCGTTTGGCCTCGCTCCAGCCGGCGAAACAGGCGCCAGCTGGCGTGGAACCAGAGCCAAGCGAGGCCGGCTGTCAGCCAGTCGAAGAGCATAAAATCGGTCAGCGGCCGGAACACACGGTCATGCAGCCAGAGACCGGGCCGGCGGCGGCCCCCCAACAGCCGTTGCAGCACCAGATCGAACAGGAAGAAGAGTTGCCAGGCATGACCACGCACATAACGCCCGGACGCCAGCCAGCGATGTCGGGCCACGCGACTACCAGCCTCCCGGTTCAGCGCATCAATTAAGCGGAAGATCGGTGCCAGCTGCAGCTGCCCGGTCTGCGACTGGTTACGATAGACTGCTGCGACACGCTCGAAGAAAGCATCCAGGCCGATAGCGTGAAAATTCATGATCAAG
>AASF01001516.1 GCA_000168735.1 Candidatus Endoriftia persephone str. Hot96_1+Hot96_2
TTAAACGAATTCGCCCTTGATCACCGGCGTGCCGCCAGTGGTCAATCAGGGCAAAGGGTGCGGGGTAGTGCGCCTTGCGCACCCGTTTTGCTGTTTGCCGCTCCAACCATCCAGGCCAGCGGGAGGCGCAGCGGTCGGCTGTCGCAGGATTCGCTGCGATAGCTTTGGACGCTGCTTCGGCGGTGCCTCCTTGTAGCAGATGGCGGGCGGTAATCCGTTCCAACCGTTCGGCAGCGATTCGGTCCACCAGGCCGATTACGCAGTGCCCGGCGGGCATCGACGTTGCGAGCGCTTACCATCAGTCGGAGCGCATCCATCGGAGCCAGTGTTTCGAAACTGCGTGCGGTAGCGACGTAACCGGGGAAGATGCCCAGGCGCACCTCGGGAAAACCGAGCCGAGTGGCGGGATCATCCCGTGCGATGCGGTAGTCACAGGCCAGCGCCAGCTCCAGACCGCCACCCAGGCAGAAACCGTGGATCAGCGCCAGGCTTGAGAAGGGCAGCTCTTCCAGTCGCTGCAGGATGGTATGCACCTGTTGCAGATGGGCCTTGATCTGCTCCTCGCTGGAGGGCAGTGCGAACCCCTTCACGTCAGCACCGGCCATGAATCCAGCGGGTTTGTCGGAGAGGATCACCAAGCCTTTGGCAGCAGAGTGTTGCAGGCTCTGCAGCTGGCTGTCGAGCACCTCGAGTGTCTCCAGAGAGAGCAGGTTGACGCTGCTTTCGGCCATGTCGAAGTGGAGCCAGGCGAGCTGCTCTTGGTCCCACTCAATTCGCCAATGTCTATCCATCACACACGCCTCCACCAAGTTATTTGCGCCACCCTGTCCGCCGCCGATACAGAGGTCTGGCGATGCCGAATTGCCCCCCCTCCTGCTGTAGGCGTTTTAGCAGATGCAGTACTAACCGGGCGCCGCTGGCACCGACCGGATGTCCGATGGCGATGGCGCCGCCGTTGCGATTGAGCCGCTCCTCAGAGATCGGCGCCATTGGCTGTTCGATACCCAGCTCCCGCTGCAGATAGTCGCCATCCTGCCAGGCGGCAAGGCAGGCAAGCACCTGGGCGGCGAACGCCTCGTTGATCTCCCAGGCGTCGATCTGATCACTCTCCAACTGGTTGCGCTGTAGCAGTGGCGCCATCGCGTGCACTGGTCCAAGTCCCATCTGGGCTGGGTCGAGTGCGGCCCAGTGGCTATCGATGAGTCTCCCCATTGGCTGCAGCTGGAAGCGCTCCACTGCGTGTTCCGAGGCGAGCAGCAGTAGCGCCGCACCATCGCTCATCTGGGCACTGTTGCCGGCGCTAACCCGGCCCGTAGGGTGGATCAAACACCGCTTTCAGGGGTGGCGAGCTTCTCCAGGCTGGAATCGGCGCGCAGGCCATCGTCGTGGTCATAGAGCCGACCCTGGTGATCGAACAGGGGCTCGATCTCGTCGAGACGCGCCTCCTGCATCGCCTGCTGTAGCCGTCGGTGGCTGGCCAGGGCGAAGCGGTCCATCATCTCCCGATCGATGCTGAAACGGGTTGCCAGGTTCTCCGCAGTTTGTCCCATGGAGAGCCCCACTGTGGGGTCGGTGAGGCCGCGCAGCAGGGCAATGATGAACTGAAAGTGGGCAGGCCGCAGCCGGCTCAGCTGCTGGCTACGGGCGATTAGGCCGCGGCTGCGCTGCCACTGGGCGAGCCAGCCGACCATCTTCATGTTCAGCAGCAGCGGCTGGCGGGTCCATCGCCTCGCTGCCGCCGGCCAGTATCAGTTCGGCACGACCGCTGGCGATCTCGATCGCGGCGCTATCGACCGCTTGCAGGCCGGAGGCGCAGTTGCGTTGCACGGTCCAGCCCGGTA
>AASF01001515.1 GCA_000168735.1 Candidatus Endoriftia persephone str. Hot96_1+Hot96_2
CCCTTGATCCTTCCTGCACAGCTGGAGCGTTGGCGTTATCCGTTTATTGGTGGGCTGCTGCTGATCGGGCTGCTGTGGTCGGCAGCGTTGCTCCAACTGATGATAGAGCCGTTTACCTCGGCAGAGTTGTGGAGTTTTTCGCTGATCGGTGTGGTGGTGCTGTTTTCCGCCATGCTGGTGAGTATGGATGGGCTTGCCAGCGCCACCTTTCTGTTGGCAGTACTGCTACCGCTGTTTGCTGGCATGCTGCTGACTCCGCTGGCGCTGCCGGAAGGCGGCTGGATTGGTCTGATCGTCTACGTCTGTTCCCTGGTTGTGCTGGTGATCTGGTCTGTGCTGAACCAACAGCGCCTGCTGTTATTTGCGGCCAACCGCTCGCTGCTGCGCGAGCGTATGCTCCAGGCCGAGGGGCCAGCTCTCTGAACTTACCAATCGCTTGAGCATGGAGAACGATCAGCGTCGAGACGTAGAGCGGGAACTGTCGCTGGCGAAGGAGGCGGCAGAGACCGGCGAATATGGCGAAAACAGAGTTCCTCGCCACCATGAGCCATGAGATCCGCACGCCGTTGAATGGCATCCTGCCGATCCTGGAGATGTTGCGCGAGACTAAACTCAGCGCCGAGCAACGTCAGTTTGTGATGACCGCGCTCAACTCCACCCAACTGCTGCTGAGTATCATCAACGACATCCTCGATTTCTCAAAGGTGGAGGCCGGCAAGCTGGAGCTGGAATTCATCGAGCTGAATGTGCGTGAGTTGGTGGAACAGGTTACCTCGCTGATGACTAATGCCGCCGATCGGCGTGGCTCTGAAACTCAAGCACAAGGTGGCGCCCGAGGGTGCCGCGTTCCGCCCGTGGTGATCCGATCCGGCTACGCCAGATCCTTACTAACCTGGTGAGTAACGCGGTCAAGTTCACCGAGAAGGGGGGGATCTCAGTAGAGATCTCGTTGCGCCACGCCAGCCGCACCGAGGTAGAGCTGCTGTTTGCGGTACGCGACACCGGTATTGGTATGTCGGAGAAGCACGTCAACCGGCTGTTTCGCCCCTTCTCTCAGGCCGATGCCTCAACCACCCGAAAACATGGTGGCACCGGTCTGGGGCTGGCGATCTGCAAGCGTCTGACCGAACTGATGGGTGGGCGCATCGGCGTCAAGTCGGTTCGCGGTAAGGGCTCGCTATTCTGGTTCGTGGTACCGCTGCGAAAATCCCTTGAGGAGGTGCCTTCGGCGCGGCGGGATCTGCAAGGGGTGCGTGCGCTGATTCTGGGTGGCGATGCAGAGGAGACCGATCAGATTGCCCACCACATGCTCGACTGGGGCATGGTGGTGGAGCAGTCGGGCGATCACTACGATGCGCTCAACAAGCTGAAGGGCCTCCGCCACCCTGGGTGAGAGCTGGATGTACGAGCTGGTGGTTATCGATGTGCGCGGGCTGGTGCCAAACGTGATTCAGCTGATTGAGGATATCCGCGCCCTGCCACATA
>AASF01001514.1 GCA_000168735.1 Candidatus Endoriftia persephone str. Hot96_1+Hot96_2
ACGAATTCGCCCTTGATCCACTTTTCAGTCTCGTGGGGCAGACTGTCACTTAAGCCCAACATGCTGCCCAGCATAGAAATTTTTGTAGGTGCGCCCTGCGTAGGAGAAACCCTCCTCCTCGCCCGACTCACAGGCAATCAGTTTGCTGCGGCTGATCCGGACCACACCCTCGACGCTGCCATGGGGAATGGCAAATACATCATCGCCTACGCGCCATCAGCAAGGGCGTCGGTGATCGCCAGGGTCAGCGGCAAACGAATGGTAAAACTGGTGCCGCGTCCCGGCTGGGACGTCGATATCGAGTGAACCACCCAGCTGTTTCACCTCGGAGGAGACCACATCGAGCCCCACGCCACGTCCAGCGATCTGGGTAACCTCGCTAGCAGTGCTAAATCCCGGCATCAAGACACACTGCATCAGATCGTCATCTTCGACCTGGGCGTTTGGATCGATCAGATTCTGCGCAATTGCTTTCTCACGAATCGCATTGATATCGAGACCATTGCCGTCATCCGAAAGCGTTAGCACAATATCTGTCGCTTCACGGGTCATATAGAGGGAGATCCGCCCAGCCTCATCCTTCTCGGCAAAACGACGCGCCTCAGGCTTTTCAATACCGTGTGACACGGCATTTCGCAGCAGATGCTCAAGCGCCGGGATCATTCGGTTAAGAATGGTACGGTCCATCTCGCCATCTGTACCGTAGGTCTCCAAGTTGGCCTTTTTGCCAAGCTGATCTGCTGTCTGACGCACCACGCGCTG
>AASF01001513.1 GCA_000168735.1 Candidatus Endoriftia persephone str. Hot96_1+Hot96_2
GCCCTTGATCCCTTTGCCGCAGCTTTGCCCTTGGTTGGTTTCTTCGCCAGGTCCTCTTTCTTTTTGCGCAGCCGCGCCTTACGTTCTGCCTCCATCCGTATGCATAGCAGGGCGAGGCGAAAATCGTGGCGCATCTTGGCGTGTTCAGAGCGCCGCCGCTCCTCCTCCTGCTCCCAGCTTTCGGTCTTGGCATAGCGGAAGTAGTGGACCAGTGGCGATCGTGTGAGGGGCAGACGTGGGAACAGCAACCGCACTCGATGCCAGTCGAACAGATTGTAGTCCTGCGCCTTCTCCAGCTCCTTGGCGCGGGCGTACCAATACATCTGCTGCGGCAGCAAGGTTGCACCGGGACAGACATCCGCGCAGCGGCTACAGCGGATGCAGGCGCGCACCCGACTCGGGGGGGGGGCTCTCCGCGACACTGGGCAGCAGCAGACAGTTGCCTCCCTTGGTGATTGGGATCTGGTCGGTACTGAGCCGAAAACCCATCATTGGGCCGCCATAGATGAGTCCACTGGCAGCATCGGTGTAGCCACCAGCCTGCTCGATCAGCTCGCCTGCAGGGGTGCCGATCAGTACCTCCAAGTTGCAGGGCTGTGCGACCCCTTCGCCGGTGACTGTGACCAGTCGGGAGATCAGAGGTCGGCCGGTGAGCACCGCATCGGCGATGGCGGCAGCAGTGCCGACGTTATGGCAGATGATGCCGAGTTGGGCGGGTAGTCCGGCGCTGGGGACCTCCTTGCCGGTAAGAATGCGAATCAGCTGCTTCTCTCCGCCGCTGGGCTCATGGGTGGGGATGAGCACCACTTCCGCGGTATCCTCGATTGCGCAGTGCCTGGCGCATGGCGAGGATCGCTTCGGGTTAGTTGTCCTCGATGCCGATCAGGCACTCTTCGGCTCCCAGCAGATACTGCAGGATGCGGATGCCGTCGACCACCTTGTCGGGAAAGTTGAGCATCAGCCGCTCGTCGCAGGTGATGTAGGGTTCGCACTCGGCGCCGTTGATGATCAAGGG
>AASF01001512.1 GCA_000168735.1 Candidatus Endoriftia persephone str. Hot96_1+Hot96_2
ACGAATCGCCCTTGATCCGGTCGGCCTGCTCGATCTCCTGACGGGCGCGGCGAATGCCTTCGATCTCTACCGGATCTTCACTGTCGCGGATGCCTGCAGTGTCGATGATGTGGAGCGGCAGGCCATCGATCTGGATCTGTTCACGGAGTAGGTCACGGGTGGTACCTGGAATATCGGTGACGATTGCCCGCTCCTCCCCCGACAACTGGTTCAGCAGACTCGATTTACCAGCGTTGGGGCGGCCGGCGATCACCAGGGTCATGCCGTCACGCAGCAGGCGTCCAGTATTGGCCGACTGGATTAACTGCGCCAGCTGCTCGGTGAGGGTTTTGAGATCGTTTGGCAACCCGGCCATCGGAGAGAAAATCGATCTCCTCTTCCGGGAAGTCGATGGCCGATTCGACATAGATTCGTAATTCGATCAGTTGTTCCACTAAGGCGTGGACACGCTCAGAGAAGACACCTTGTAGGGTGCGGCCTGCCCAGCCGTGCAGCCGATACAGTACGTGCTTCGATTAGGTCGGCCACTGCCTCAGCCTGGGCCAGATCGATCTTTCCATTGAGAAAGGCGCGCTCGGTAAACTCACCAGCGCGTGCCGGGCGTATGCCTAGATCGAGGATGCGCTGCAGGAGCAGGTCGAGGATCACCGCACCGCCGTGGGCCTGAAACTCAAGCACATCCTCGCCAGTGAAGGAGTGGGGGGCGGGAAAATAGAGCAGGATGCCGGTATCGATTACCGAACCGTCCTGATCATGGAAGG
>AASF01001511.1 GCA_000168735.1 Candidatus Endoriftia persephone str. Hot96_1+Hot96_2
ACCTCATAAGGGATAGTCTGCAGGGTTAACGAATCGCCCTGATCCGAGTAGAGGGTCATTACTGAACGTTTGTTCGCAACCGCCGGCAGTTGATTCCTCTCCAAAATAACTGCGAGAGAAACCGCTTTCAGCTAATTCCACCCGCCAGCAAAAACTAAACGAAAAAAGGCGCACAGTATACAACAACTGCGCGCCCCATTTTCAGAATTACCGTATCAACGGGTTTCAGTGGACGTCCTTCCAGTACTCCTTCTTGAGCATACTAAGCGAGCCCGAAGAAGGCCGCAATAAACAGCAGCACCCAGATGCCCATGCTCTTACGCTTCATCTGGATCGGCTCACCGACATAGCTCAGGAAAGCGGTCAGATCACGCGCCACATCGTCATACTCGCCCGGGCTCAGTTTGCCAGGGGCGAATCTGCTCGAACTTATCGAAGACATGGGTCTCGTTGCCCGCCGCATCCTGCTCGGTGCGGAACACCGCTTTCTGCGGACCTTGCAGTTCCCACAGCAACGTGAGGCATGCCCAACATCGGGAAAGACCGATGTTGTTGACACCGAAAGGCCGCGACTCATCCACATAGAAGCTACGGAAATTAAGTGTAGAGCCAATCCACACCACGGCGCCCGGGCGATCACGCTCAGATCAGGCGGAGCGGTGCCGAACCACGCTTCCGCCTGCTCCTGCGGCATCGCGATGGTCATGGTGTTACCGATCTTGTCGGTAGTGAACATCAGGTTCTGCTTGACCTCCTCTTCGGTCAACCCCAGATCCCTCGCCATGCGATTGTAGCGCTGGAACTTG
>AASF01001510.1 GCA_000168735.1 Candidatus Endoriftia persephone str. Hot96_1+Hot96_2
GCCCTTGATCCGTGCTCTCAAGAAAACTGTACCAGCCGAAATGGCTGTCCCGTGCCAAAACCATCGACATCATCACTATCGTAAAGTTGAGTGGTCTCCGCAAAATTCTTAAAGTAATCAAGGGAGGTCCCAGCTTGAATTAAAGGCAATCTTGTCTCGGTTTAAGTTGATATTCCATTGTTCAGGGAGGTGGCCTTTCTTGAATGTTTCCCCCACATAGTCCTCAAAGTCATCATCATCAAAATAATCAAGCAGACCCATGTGGGGGTCATTATGCACATGAGCGGGTACTCCCATATCAGCCAGCAAGTGCACGACACGCCCCAGATTCTCCATCGCTTGCTCTTTATCGCCCGATATCCACTTATTGATTACATGCTCATCCCAATAGCGATCTGCTCTGTGAGGCGCTGAATAGAATTTCATGCCATCGAACTCTAATCCGTAATCATCAAAATCGTGATTCCAGAAATGTTCTACCCAAGGGATTACTCCCACTTTCTAACATAGCTAAGGAGAGTCGATGCTGCATTCGGGCCATGATTTCCTGGAATACCCAAGGGACCTATGCTTGTATCTTCAAGGTAGGAGCCATTAACAACCAAATCTATAGCCGAACTGCCATTGATTTGTTGCGCAAAAAAATATTGTAACCCTGCTCGGCAAAAGATTAACTGAGTATCCGAGAGATTTCTTTATGAACATGTGTTTTCATATTAATAACACTCTTATTGTTAGGTG
>AASF01001509.1 GCA_000168735.1 Candidatus Endoriftia persephone str. Hot96_1+Hot96_2
TAACGAATTCGCCCTTGATCCTGGCTAGCTTCTCCAGCGTAGATTCAAAACTTGGTTTGATCGCCGACGCTGTCTGAAGGCGAATGACACCTCATTGTAGAGGTTCGATTGCAGAGTGTCGTCTTCGTAGCGCTGGATAGCGAGTTCCTGTTTCTCCCGCTCTTCGGCGAGTTCCTTTTCGAACGAACGCTGCTGCTCGTCCATATAAAGCCCGACCATCGCTCCAGCAAAGGCACCTACCGCGGCACCAACAATTTTACCGTGCTTGTCGTCAAGCTGGTGGCCAACCACCGCACCGGCAATGGCGCCGATGGCAGCGCCGGATTTTGCATTCCGATCGGGATCGCCCGTGGCGCAAGCGGAGAGCAGCGAGGCGGCGACCAGAAATGTTGCAACAGCCTGGACGCTGGCGTATTCCCCACCCTCTTAGCAACCCCCCTTCGGTCGAGATATGAAACACTGCATAGATCGACAACTGTTGCTGCCCGTCCTGTCTGCTCAAAATGGGACTAATAGACCTAATTTCTTAATAGCATAAATCCCGGGATAAGAAAAACCAAAGCCTGCCGGAGACGACCTTCCCAGAGTTGGCGCTTTTCAGATTCGGACTGGGGAATGACACAGAGCTTCGAGTTATGTTTTCTGGCTCTTTCTGAACGACCGTCCCCCGGCCATTAAATCTGAGGGCTGCGAGAACCCTGCGTTATGAAGATCGCTAAGAACATCAACCTACTCTGAGGGCTGATGCCGAGATCATCGAAGCCTCCCGCTCGCCTGCCCCTATCTCATCCATCACAAACCCTGGAGACTCAGAAAGAGCAAGGAGATAAGCAAAGGGCCTCATGGCAGCTAGAGAAGCCACCGACCCGGTCGACAGTGTAGCGCCAGGCCAGCATTTCACGAACTGCTAGGCTTCGAGGAGTTCCTGCGGGAGAAACAAAGATGGAGCCTGAAGCAGATTCAGACCTTGCGAGAACACACCCCGCAAGAGCAATCACGAATCTCTATCGGACGGGCATGAATGGACGATAAGGAGATGCTGGCGGTTGGAAATCGAGCCGTGCTCCCAACTCAGCGCCACAAAGTTTGCGCAACCGCTTTTCTTTATCTTGGCTGCGTCCCTGCAACCCACTGAAAGTATTATAAAAAACTGGTCCGGGGCGAGATGATTCGAACATCCGACCCCCACAACCCCATTGTGGTGCGCTACCAAGCTGCGCTACGCCCGGAGATTCTGGCGATACAGGCCAATCGACCTGGCTCCAGATCCCCGCGGATC
>AASF01001508.1 GCA_000168735.1 Candidatus Endoriftia persephone str. Hot96_1+Hot96_2
GCCCTTGATCCACAGGGCGGGCTGAAGCGAATACGAATTGCTCGCGGCGCTGATTGTCTGCGAGGCCGTGCCTCAGCGACCGCTTTCTCGGTGAAAAAGGGTAGTACTCGCCCCACTCACCCAAGATTAGTAACAGCAGCACGCTGTTGAGCATCAGATCTGTGCCACGGGTGATGCTGCCGGGTAGCCCCAGTAGCTCCATGTGGATCAGGAGGTCGGCCAGTAGCATTAGCCCGAGTAGTGGCAGAAACAGTCGATTGCGGCGATTCTGCGCCCGCATCAGCGGTTGGTAGAGGGCCCACATGAAGAGCGGCAGGAACAGCAGGTCGAGCCCAGCGATCACGGCTCCGGGTAGCCCCGGGGTGAAGGGTGCGATGCGTGCGGCTAGCCACACCAGTGTGAGTGCCGCCAGTGGTCTCCCGGTGAGCGTATCGATGCCGGTCCAGTTGCGCACTGCAGTGAGCAGGAAGCCGGCGATCACTGCTCCACTGTAGCCGAATAACATCTCATGGCTGTGCCAGGTAATCGGGCCGTAGTAGGCGGAAGGGGGGAGGGTCCCCAGCCAAGTGGCGAGCCACAATGGCAGCAGAGTGATCGCAGCAAGCGCCGCCATCAGAAAAAAGGGCCGGAAGCCCAATGCGAACGGGACTATGCCATGCTGTGGTTCGTTGCGGGGGGGGCGTTCGCCCAGGGGGATCACTGCCATTTAACTATTCTCATCGCCAATCGGATTGGGAGCGCAAGCATAGGAGCCGATATGCGCTGAGGCATTGACTCCCATCAAACAGACAGAGGCCAAGACCCGGTGGATCTCAGGGTTTGCCGCGGAATAGGTGGGGAATCACCTCTTCGTAGGTGCTGGCAAAGTGGACCTTCAGCCCCTTGCGGATATGCTCCGGCACCTCGTCGAAGTCGCTGCGGTTGTCGGCCGGCAAGGATCAGCTCGCGGATC
>AASF01001507.1 GCA_000168735.1 Candidatus Endoriftia persephone str. Hot96_1+Hot96_2
GGAATGAATTAGCGGCGCGAATCTCCTTAGCTTGAAGCAGTTGGCCGATATCGTCTCGCAGGATGTGGTGCTGAGCGCGAAGGTGCTCGCCGCTGCCAATTCGCCGCTCTATCGCCAGTGGGGCGAGGTGGCGGGTCTTGGAGCGGCAGCTCCTCCGTACTCCGGTGTGGAGACCCTCAAGAGCATCGCCATCACCAGCGCGGTACAACAGTTTTTCTCCCGGCTTGGTGTGAGCAGCACGAGGCCTACCTCGACGGCTACTGGTACCGCTCCCTGAAGGTCGCCCAGATCGCCAGAGAGCTGGCCAATCCTGCTGCAGCAACCACTCCGAAGAAGAAGCCTATCTGGCTGGGCTGCTGCATGGGCTGGGAGAGCTGGCGTTGTTTCAGCTCTCTCCTGACGACTATGTTGAGATCGCCGCCAACGCCACGTGGCCTGCAGCGGGAGGAGCAGCAGCGGCGGTTTGCGGTTATTGGCGAAGGAGGGTTNGGGCTTCCATCTGATCGATCGCTGGCACCTGCGATCGTTCCTTGCCGATGCGGTGCGCTATCAGGACGAGTCGAGCGAGGCGCTGCTGGATGCGCCGCAGCTGGTGAAGATTGTGCACCTGGCGCAGCGTCTGGCGCAGCCGGAACGCCTACGATCTGGATCAGACGATCCTGGGCCGCAGAGCAGCTCTCCGGCATTGACCCATCGCACATCGAGTCACTGGTGCTACGGGTGGATGGGCGGCTACAGC
>AASF01001506.1 GCA_000168735.1 Candidatus Endoriftia persephone str. Hot96_1+Hot96_2
GATCCTGATCAGGACCAATGTAGGTGTTGATAGCGGACAGACCCTGGCGCCACAGCACCGGAACGATCCATGGCAGCCTTATCGACCAGCTTGACCGTGATGCCGCCGCCAGCAGCTTCGATCCAGGGACCAATCTCGTAAGCGGTACCGCAAGCAGCCATACCACCGCCGATGATGAGGATGTCTACTTCTTCTTCGATGACGTCCGGATTACCGAATTCAGCCATTGTGTTTACCTCTCAATATCTTCGGATTACTTGCAAATCAGCTCGCTGGGATCGCCAGCGCGGTAGCCATTCTGCTGATTGTGGTTGAAGAAACCAGGCTCAGCGATCTTGGCCATATCGGCTGCGGGCGTATTACCATAAGGGTCGATGGAACCCTCAGGGGTGGTGCGGATCGGGAACTTGAAGCGCTTCATGGTGCCGTTGCGGAACTTGATGGTCCACATGATGGAATCGGTACCGCGCAGGGGCTGCACAGAACCACCCATCGGAACGATGTCAGCGTAGGGACGTGCCTCGATGGCCTGCTGGGGGCAGATCTTGATGCAGGAGTAGCACTCCCCAGCACTGTTCGGGCTCCTGGTTGAAAGACTTCATGGCGTGACCGGTCTCGGAACCGTCTTTGTCCAGCTTCATGAGGTCATGCGGGCAGATGTACATGCAAGCGGTCCTGTCCTGACCCTTGCAGCCATCACACTTTTCAGTACGCACAAATGTTGGCATGGTGCATTTCTCCTAGGTTTTTCACTGCAGTGATTCAGCCAACGCAAAATCGCGCTGACTTAGAAGCACTTACCGGGTAAACATCCCGGATTTTGAATCCAGCTTTCCGTCCTTTCGCGACCGCCGCCGGCCGGCTTGCAACAACGAAATCCGGGCCTGAGCCCCTGGGTAAAGCGGCATAAATCTGGCGCAACGGGGCCTCAGGGCGGTCAACACTAAGGTTTTCAAGCCTAATGCGCCAAACAGTTTTTCAAGGTGGGCGCATAAGCTGCCTTTATTGATCTACCTGGCACCATTGACCCAGTAAAACAGTCGGATAAAGCACCCTAGGCCTTCCACAATCCTGCCAGCAGTGCCTGTTCAATCTGCCACCACGCCAGCCGCCGCCTGCCGATGAACTCGATCCGACTCTCCAGCAGTGGCCGCGCCGGCCGCATCGCCAGCTCCCCATCAGCGGCATTGAGCTCCAGCCATCCTGCATCCGTGTGCATCACGCCTTTGATTCGCTCCACTCCGGGCTGTCGGCAGAGACGCTCCAGCGCCACGCGAG
>AASF01001505.1 GCA_000168735.1 Candidatus Endoriftia persephone str. Hot96_1+Hot96_2
TCCCGGTCAGGGCGTTGAAGAGGGCTGATGTGCCGCAGGTGGGATTGCCCGCCAACGCGATAGTCAACCGAGACTCGCCCCCAGAGCGGGGTTTGCTCCGCCCGTCACCACATTCACTACAGCCCATCGCTCAGTTCCAGCCCTTCTCAGTCGGCATCCAGAGGCGCCATCATCAGCTTATCGGCGATGCCACTGCCCAGCGCCACCCGGATACCCCCGTTTGCCACCACGACACCCCGCCCACGTTGCTGTAATACCGATATCTCGGCGCCCAACGGCAGACCCAGGCTGATCAGGCGACGCAACAGCTGCCGGCCTCCCTCGAACACGTTTGATCCTGGCGCGCGCCCCCACCGGCAGCGAGGCTAGGCTAATCGATTGATTGTCACACTCTCTCTCAACCATCAGAAGCACCATTGTAAAAAACATCAATAACAATAATGATTCTCATTTATAGCAGAGAAGGGCCGCCATCAGCAAATAATATTAGATATACCTAAAATTTTAATGGTCCAGTATTGACCCAGATCAATCAGCCATCGCTATTGGTGATCTGTATCACAGCTGCAAGCCAAGACATCTCTGACCAATCAGCCCAGCGGCTTGCGCAACAGATCGACCCGGTGAGGCTTGAGAAAGGCGGCCCGCTCGCCCTCCAAATGGCGTGCAAATTCGTCCCGCACCCGCTCAAGTCGTCCGTCACTGAGGTCTATCTTTGTGTGAGTGACATTGAGAAAGCGCTGCTCGAATTCCGCCCAGCTGTAGCTGCCGGGCACATTGAAGAAGTGCTCGGCGTGCAGCTCAAACAGGCCGTTCTGCACCACCTGACGCAGTGTATCGAAGGCCTGTTCACGAACCTGCTTTTCATCATGAATCAGGCTCATGATCGCATTGAACGCGCCACTGTAGACCGGCTCGCAGATCCAGGCCATGCCACCCGGCTTGAGCACCCGATGGATCTCCTGCATCGCCGGCATCTGTAGCTGAATCGGCAGCATGGTGGAGGGACTTCAGCATGCAGACCAGATCGATGGCTCTGCTCCGGCTCGCTGATCGCCTGCGCACCCTCGAGGCGAAACTCGAGGTTCACCGTTGCATGCGAAAGATTTTTCTGGTGCTGTATCTCATCCACTTCGGTGCCGATAAACTGGGAGTCGGAATAGCATTCTGCCAGTTTTCGAAGCGTCCAGGCAGCACCACACCCCAACTCCAGTACGCGCACTCCATGCAACGGCAACAGCCGCTCCATAAGATCTATTTCTGTGCTGGTCTGATAGGCCTGCGAATCATCCAGTCTCATCTTCTGCTTGGCTGACAACTTCCCGCCCCTCCGTTAAGGTTACTACCGACTGCTGCCTGACTGCGGCATGATACATCAGAGATGCAGAAGCAGATGCGACAACCGCTCAACGACTGGCTCCACCATACCCGCCTGCATCTGGCGCGCCCGGATGCGCTGCTCCTGCTAGCATTGCTGGGGCTGATCACCGGGGTCATTGCCGGCGCTGTGATCGTCGTCTTTCGGATACTTGTCGAGAGTACCCAGGGCAGCCTGCTGCCAGGCAATCTGGCGGAAAACTATGAGGGCCTTCCCGCGCTGCTGCGATTTTTGCTGCCAGTGGCGGGCGGACTGCTGATCGGTTTGATCTTCCACCACTTTGCCCGTGGCTTACACGTGTTGGGGATCGCCCGGCTGATCGAGCGTCTCGCCTATCATCAGGGACACCTGGGGCTGCGAGAGTTTCTGCTGCAGTTCTTTGGTGCCGCGGTTGCCATCGGTTCCGGCCACTCGGTAGGGCGGGAGGGACCGCATGTATTCCTTGGCGCAGCAGCCGGCTCACTGCTCGGCCAGCACTTCTCTCTGCCCAACAATAGCATCCGTACCATGGTGGGCTGCGGCACCGCCGCCGGCATCGCGGCCTCTTTCAACACCCCTCTGGCCGGTGTGATCTTCGCACTCGAGGTGGTGATGATGGAGTACACGCCGAGCAGCTTTATCCCGATCATCCTTGCGGCGGTGGGCGCCAATGGCGTGGCGGTCTATTTTCTTGGCAGCGACAGTGCCTTCTCCATGCCGCATTTCCAGCTCAGTTCGATTGGCGAGCTGGGCGTGGTGGCGTTGCTCGGCATCGTTGCCGGCAGCGCCTCGGCTCTGTTTATTCAGCTGGTACAGAAAACATCGGCGATCAGCAAACCCTGGCCCTTCTGGGCCAGAACCACCACTGCCGGGGCCCTGGTTGGCGGCATCGGCCTGTTTCTGCCACAGGTCCT
>AASF01001504.1 GCA_000168735.1 Candidatus Endoriftia persephone str. Hot96_1+Hot96_2
ATCCCAGCCAGCTTCGAGAGTGAGCATTTTCAGCGACGCGCAGCGGCGATCCACGACAGTATCAAATCCCGTGAGCAGGAAGCGGTGGAGCTGTTTGGCGAGAAGAGCCGCCAGCAGAGCGTCGCCCTGCTACACACCCCGGACGGCTACACCCTTGCGCCGATCGTGGATGACAAGGTGCTCTCCTCTAAGCAGTTTGGCAAGCTGCCGAAGAAGCAACGGAAGGTGCTGCAGGCGAAGATCGATCAGTTCCGCGACCAGCTGCGCCAAGTGTTGGGACAGATCCCGATGTGGCAGCGGGAGCTGCGCAGCCGCTACAAAGAGCTGGAGCTAGAGGTGGTGGGGCTGGTGATTGAGCAGCTGATCGGCGAGCTGGCCAGTAAATATGCCGAACAGCATGAGCTGCTGAGCTACTTTGAGCGCCTGCACCGGGATCTGCTGCAGCAGATTGAACTGTTCAGCGGGACCGATGAGGAGAGGGAGTCCCCTCCAGGAGCGGATGCCCCCCGCTTCAATCGCTACAAGGTCAACCTGCTGGTGGACAATCGGGATGGCCCGGCGGTGCCGATCCTGCACGAGACCAATCCGACCTACCAGAACCTGCTCGGGCGGATCGAGCATATGGCGCGCCTCGGCACCATTGCTACCGACTTCACCCTGATCAAAGCGGGTGCGCGTGGGACGCGCCAACGACGGTTTTCTTGCTGCTGGAGGCAGAGAAACTGCTCGCCAACCCCTACGCCTGGGAGGCGCTGAAGCGCACCCTGAAATCCCGCGGAGATCCGCATCGAATCCCTGGGAGCGCCAGCTCAGCGTTGGGTCAGTACCACCAGTCTGGGAGCCGGAGCCTATTCCCATCGACCTGAAGGTGATCCTGATCGGCGACCGGCACATCTACCATCTGCTGAAAGCCTATGATGCTGAGTTCAGTCAGCTGTTCAGGGTGGTGGCCGACTTTGCCGAGACTCTGCCGCGACAGCCGGGACAACGATCAGCGATTTCTGCGGCTGGTGGCTACTCTGCAGCAGCGTGAGGGGTTGCGGCCGATCGAGCGTATGGCGGCAGCGCGGATAGTGGAGTGGGCGGCGCGCCCGCGCCGGCGACCGGTGCCTCGGCTTTCGCTGCACATGGGCAGTCTGGTTGATCTGCTGCAGGAGGCTGACTATTGGAGCGCCAGGGAGCAAAAAGAACAGATCGGCGTGGCGCAGCTGGAGCATGCTATCGAGCATCAGCAGAGACGTGTTGGTCAGCTACAGGAGCGTATGCAGCAGGAGATCCTCGACGGCATCCTGATGATCGATACCGACGGCATTCAGCTGGGCCGGGTCAATGGCCTGTCGGTGATCCAGGTGGGGGATTACAGCTTCGGTATGCCGAACCGCATCAGCGCCACCGCGCGCATCGGCCAGTGGCGAGGTGATCGACATCGAACGCGAGGTCGATATGGGCGGGCCGATTCACAGCAAGGGGGTGTTCATTCTCTCCGCCTACCTCAACCGCCGCTACGCTCGCTATCAGCCGCTATCGGTCTCGGCGACCCTGGTGTTCGAGCAGAACTACGGTGAGGTGGAGGGTGACAGCGCCTCCGCCGGCGAGCTCTGTGCGCTGCTCTCAGCGCTCGGCGATCTGCCGCTGAAGCAGTGCCCTGGCGATCACCCGGTTCGGTCAATCAGCATGGTGAGATGCAGCCGATCGGCGGGGTCTGTGAGAAGATCGAGGGCTTCTTCGATATTTGCCAGGCGCGCGGTCTGGACGGCAGCCATGGAGTGATCAAGGGCGAATTCGTTTAA
>AASF01001503.1 GCA_000168735.1 Candidatus Endoriftia persephone str. Hot96_1+Hot96_2
CCCTTGATCAAGTCCGATGCGGGCAACGCGATGCGCATCCGTGATGCGGTGGTGGCGCTGCTGGAGGAGTTCAGGCCACTGCTGGCAGCCCAGGGGGTGGAGCTGGTGCTGACCCAGGATTCCACCGTCTATATCGAGGATGGCCTCAACACCCTCGGCATGAACATGTTGGTGGGCATAGTCCTGGTGTCGCTGATCATCTGGTACTTCATGGGCATCCGCAATGCCGGGCTGGTGACCATCGGCATCCCCTTCTCTTTTATGATCACGATGCTGATCATGTACCTCACCGGCAACAGCTTCAACGAGATCACCCTGTTCTCGTTCGTGCTGGTGACCGGCATCATCGTCGACGATGCGATCGTGGTGACCGAGAACATCTACCGTCACGTGCAGGAGGGGGAGCCGCTGCAACAGGCGATCGTTAGTGGCACCGCTGAGGTGGCGCTGCCGGTGATCTCCGCCACCATGACCACCGTCGCCGCGTTCCTGCCGATGTTGATCATGTCGGGCACCACCGGCCAGTTCTTCGCCCTGGTGCCGAAGGCGGTGACCTTTGCCATCCTCGCTTCGCTGGTGGAGTGCCTGCTGATCCTGCCGATCCACTACCTCGATTTTGGTCCCCGTGGCGGTAGCATGATCAAAGCGGTGGAGCGCGACAATCTCCTGCTGCGGCTGCTGCGCAGCTTC
>AASF01001502.1 GCA_000168735.1 Candidatus Endoriftia persephone str. Hot96_1+Hot96_2
GAATCGCCCTGATCAAGTCGGTCGGTTCGGCACCACCAGCCACCGCCGCCGCACTCGCCAAGGGCCTCGGTCTACCCACCGCCGCCGTCATCTCGCGCCTCTACCGTGCACCCGCCATACTGGTCGACCAGATCGATAAGCCGACTGCCCAGCAGATGCTCGCACTGCTCAGCGAGATCGGCTACGACGCCGAGCTGCAGCCCACCAGCAGCGCCGCACCAGACCTCGCCCCGCTCTACGATGTCGCGATCTACATCACAGAGGCCCGGCAACTTCCCCATGCGGTAACCACCCTGGCCAACTTCGGTAGCCTCTCTGAGGCAGATGCCAGCAACCTGATCATGTCACCACCTGGGGTGGTGCTCGGTTCCGTCAGTGAAGCCACGGTACGCGCCTTTGCCGAACAGATGGGGGATGGCGTTGCAATCGTCTCATCCCAACCTAAGACAGCCCACTACCACCTGTTCCTGGCCGATGGCCCATCACTGGTGCGCACACGCATCATCGAAGCGATCACAGAGGCGGGCATCCCGACCATAGACGACAGCGGGGCTGATCGCCCACCGATCTCGACCACACCACCGCCCAGACGCTCTGGCAGCGTTATCAGGCCAGCGGCCTGCTGCGCATCGTCAACCGTGACTTCCTGCGTTTCGACCTGGTACTGCAGGAGTCGCAGGGCAGTGATGATCCCACTCCGCAACAGCTCGCAGCCCTCGAGCAGCTGGCCGGTGTCCCGGTAGAATTGGCCGAAGCGGTGTTTCGCTCACCGCCGATCACCCTGCTGGAGGCAGATCCCCCATGCCGAGATCGTCGAATGCATGGCCGCATTCGACGCGGTGGGACTGTCGCTGCACGCTGAACTGATC
>AASF01001501.1 GCA_000168735.1 Candidatus Endoriftia persephone str. Hot96_1+Hot96_2
CGCCTTGGGAGCTTCTGGTCTACCCCCTTGAGCATATTGCCCGCGGGGCCAATCCCGGAAAGCCAATATGACGCGTAGTCTACCGAATCATTACCGTTTTACCATCGCCCTGTGATTTCCCGAATCGACCGCTATCTGCTGCTGGAGGTGTTCAAGGCGCTGTTTGCGATCCTGCTGGTGCTGCTGTTGATTATGCTCAGTCAGAGTTTTGTCGCCTTTCTCAAGCAGGTGGCAGTGGGCGAGTTTAATCAGGATGTGGTGTTTAAGCTGCTCGGTCTGCAGATGGTGCGTTTTCAGGCACGGCTGATTCCACCGGCCTTTGTTCTTTGCTGTGCTCTATGCGGTGGGACGCATGCATCGGGATAGCGAGATGATCGCGCTGCAGGCCTGCGGTGTGGGTGGCTGGCGGGTGTTTCGACCGATCCTGATGGCGGCGGTGCCGATGGCGCTGCTGGTGGCTTGGTTGTCGATGGTGGTGGAACCTTGGGGGACTCGTCTGAAGGCGGAGATTATTGCGGCCCAAAAAGGGCAGACGAGCGCCCTGCCGGGGGTCTCTCCGGGGCGTTTCAATGAGTACAGTCGTGGCAACCTGGTGTTCTATGTGGAGTCATTTTCTGCAGACTGCTCCGCCGCATGCACAAGATCTTTGCGCAGCACCGCCATAACGGCAATCTTGATGTGATCAGCGCGGCTGAAGGCTATCAACGGGTGGATCCAGAGAGCGGTTTCCGCTATCTGGTGCTGGAGAAGGGCTTTCGCTACCAGCGGAGAGCCTGGGCAGGCCGATTACACCGTGAGTGAATTTGCCTCTTATGCTCTGCGTATCGGTGAGGCACCGCCGGCGGTGGGCGTCCGCTCCCGGCAGCAGTCTGCCAACGCTGATGTTGCTGGCAGCAGATGAGATTCGTTTTCGTGCCGAATTCCAAAAGCGACTGGCGCCGGTGCTGGCGGTGCTTGGTATTTACTCTACTGAGTCTGCCGCTGAGCCGTTCTCTGCCCAGGCAAGGTCCGTCCGGACGGATCCTGCTGGCATTTCTGATCTATGCGCTCTACCTGAGCCTGCAGGGGAGCCTCACAAAACTGGATGGTGGATGGCAAGATCCCTAGCTGGCTCGGCATGTGGTGGGGTGCACGTCTGCACCGCGCTGCTGGCGCTGGCACTGATGCTGCCGGAGCAGGTTTGGTATCGACGTTGGCGGCGGCGTCTCAGGGGACGTAAGACAGGATGAATCTGCTCGATCGCTACATCGGCCGTGCCGGTCCGCTTTCGGTATGCTGCTGACACTCAGCCTGGCTGTTGGTGCTGATCGCCTTCTTCTCCTTGGTCAATGAGCTCGAGGAGGTGGGCAAGGGAGCCTATACCACCGCCATGGCGTTCAGCTATGTGGGGCTGATCCTGCCGCGTTTTGCCTATGAGGTATTTCCGGTTGCCACCCTGCTTTGGCAGCCTTGATCGGGTTGGGGTCACTGGCCAGCAGTTCTGAACTGGTCGCGATGCGGGCGGCTGGGGTATCAGTGTCGCGTATCGTCGGCTCGGTGCTGAAGACCGGTCTGGTGTTGCTGGTGGTGGTGGTGGCGGTGGGCGAGATGCTGGCACCGTTGAGCGAGCAACGAGCCCAGCGCATGAAGATGGAAGCGTTGTCCGAGCCAGGTCGCGCTGCAGACGCGCTATGGTTTCTGGTCCCGGGATGGGGATACTTATATCAATATCCGCGCTTTTCTGCCAGATTCGAGT
>AASF01001500.1 GCA_000168735.1 Candidatus Endoriftia persephone str. Hot96_1+Hot96_2
AACGAATCGCCCTTGATCCGTTCATCGACTACCTGCTGGTGAGTTGGTGGTCGGCGACCGAACGACTGGCCGGATAACAATTGGTATGCAGGCAATCGTAATGAGACTGCGCCGGAGGATACCACCGGACTGATGTATTTCGCCTGGGACGGCGAGGCCGCCTGGGATACACCACAGGACTTTGGCAATCCCAGCGGGAAGGCCAAGATCCATCCGGCGTTTCTCAGTTCGGAGGATGTCAACAGCGTGGGTGATGCGTTTGTGATCGCCCGTATCTGGCATGCGGCACGGCAGAATGCGGATTTCATGGCGCGCTTTTCCACGCGGGTCGATGAGCTGACGGGGCCGGGTGGGGTGCTGGACGATACAGTGGCCCGGGCGCGCTGGATGACTCTCACCAACTTTGTGCGCGAGGCGGTGATTGGTGAGTCGGCGCGCTGGGGTGATGCGGTGGATC
>AASF01001499.1 GCA_000168735.1 Candidatus Endoriftia persephone str. Hot96_1+Hot96_2
AGTCCCTGGCTGTAGCGGTGCACCCTTCGAGCCAGCGAGCGGGAGAAGAGCTCCACTCCCTGATAGCCTGACTGCTGGAGACGGAAGTTAAGATAGGCATGCACATCCTCGCTGCTCAGGGGGGGCAGTTCGAGGCTGTAGGTGATGCGCTCTCTGAGCTGGCGGATCTCTGGGTCGGCCAGCTTGCGGTTGAGTTCGGGTTGGCCGAACAGCACCATCTGCAGCAGTTTGTGGTCGCGGGTCTCCAGGTTGCTGAGCAAGGCGTATCTGCTCCAGGGTCTGTAGCGGCATTGCCTGGGGCCTCGTCGATGAAGACCAACCACTTGGCGTTGTTCGGCGTGGTGCTGGATCAGCCGGCTCTGCAGCTGCTGCATGACTTCGAAGCGTCGGGCGTCCTGCGCAATATCGAAACCCAGTTCGATGGCGATTGCCCGCAGGATGTCGTCGGCGGTGAGGCTGGGGTTGGCGATTGTAGACCAGTTCGACAGAGGCGGGTAGGCGTTCGCCGAGCATGCGGCTGAGCATGGTCTTGCCGCTGCCGACTTCACCGACCAGTTTGACGATGCCTTCACCGTTGGTGATGGCATAGAGCAGGGCGTCGAGCACCGCGCCGCGGCTGGCGCCACTGAAGAAGCGGCGGGTATCGGGGGTGATGGCAAAGGGCTTTACGAGTGAGGCCGAACTGTTTCAGGTACATGGGCCTGCTCCGCTTTTTCAAGCTTTTTGACCTTGCTGTAGAGGGTGGTGCGGTTGATATGCAGCAGCCGCGCAGCCCTTGCTGAGGCTGCCGCCGGCCATCTCCAGGGCGGCCTGGATATAGTGCTGTTCCAGCTGGTTTAGATATCGGTCGAGTTCAAATCCTTCGCGCTGAAGCAGGCTGGTTGGGGCATCCTGGTGATCTATCGCCGCTGACTCGATCGATGGAGTGCCTTGTGGGTCGATCTCTTGGCGCAGTGCGGTTGCCCCCACCAGCCCATCCGGGTGTTTGGTGCCGAGCCGGATAACAATGTTGCGTAGTTCGCGCCACGTTGCCCGGGGAAAGGGTAGCTGCGCCACAGTGCCTGTGCTTCGGCCGAGAGGCGGAAAGAGTGGATCGAGTCTGCGAATTTGTTGATGAAGTGAACCAGCAGCTCGTTGCGGTCGTCGCTGCGCTGACGCAATGGTGGCACTTCGATAGTGAGTACGCAGAGACGGTGGTAGAGATCGGCGCGGAAGCGATCCCGCTCAACCGCCTGTTTCAGATTGCGGTTGCTGGCGGCGATGATGCGGGCCTGGGAGTGGCGCGGGCTAGTCTCGCCGATCCGATAGTATTCGCCATCTTCAAGTACTCGTAGCAGTTTGGCCTGCAGGCTGAGTGGCATCTCGCCGATTTCATCGAGGAACAGGGTGCCGCTTTTGGCCTCCTCGAAGAAGCCCTTCTTGCCCTGCTGCGCACCGGTGAAGGCGCCTCTGGCGTGTCCGAACAGC
>AASF01001498.1 GCA_000168735.1 Candidatus Endoriftia persephone str. Hot96_1+Hot96_2
GAATTAGCGGCGCGAATCGCCTTGATCCCGTTCGGTCGCCTCAATACGAGACTTCAGAACGATCGGCCCTCTCCCCGTTAAACTCCGGAAAGTGATAGGCACCTGATGCTGCTTTCATCGACACGCTTGATATTGGCATCCATGCCTACATGGATGTAGGTAAGGAGCGGGAGTTTCGCCTAGCAGGTTGTTGAAATTCTACTCAGGCGGCGCGACTCCGGCGTTTAAAATGCGGCCTCAAAATGCTCATTTACTTCAGTAAACTGCGGCTTTTTCGCCCGATTTTGCCTTGCCACGCACTCACCTGAGCGAATTTCAACAGCCTGCTAGATGCTCTTCTGGGCCTGGCTCAGCACGGTCATGAAGGATACGTTCTCCAAGCTGCCAAACAGGGGGTGGCGGGTCAGTTTGCTCCGGCTCAGGCGCGGAGATGTGATACCGCACAGGAAACGGCTCAACAGGCGCGGCTGCATCAGTATTTCGGTCTGCTCCTGCCTGACGGCGCTGACCTCCTGCCAGAATGTGTCACTGATTGTTTGTGCTCGGCGTGGCGGGAGCTCCGCTACTGCCACGTCGGCACCAGCTGCAAATGGCCGCAGGGGGCTTCACGCTGTTCGCCGAAATGCTGTGCCAGCGACGTTGCTCTGACAGCCGTCCAGGGTGACCAGATCCAATATCTGTTGCAGACGATGGATCTCCGCGTCTTCCCGTTTGATGAGGCGTTGGTACAGCTCACTGGCCAAAGCCTCGGTGGTGTCCGGTTGTCGCATCCGCTGGAATCGGTGGCGTATGCCGGCGACCTTCACCTCTAGTAGCTGCTGCTCCCCCAGCCATTCGAGCGCTTGTACGATCCTGTCGCGGGTTGTTTGCAGCGCTACGGCGGCTTCGGTCGGATCAATGCTGAACCAGATTCTGCCCTTGACCGCATGCCGAAACAGGGCGGCGAGAAAATTACGATGTTCCCCCTTGAAGCGGGAGAGGATCTCGGCTGAGCTTTGCAGGGGTTTGAATTTGTAGTCAGCGTAGAAGGGGGTGCCGCCTTCCAGATAGCCCGCCAACTCCAGGTAGGTAAGCAGCCGTTCCGCAACACCAGCGGGCGGATGTCGTGCCGGGCCGACAG
>AASF01001497.1 GCA_000168735.1 Candidatus Endoriftia persephone str. Hot96_1+Hot96_2
GCTTCTGCTGATCTACCAGCGAATCGAGCAAAGAGTCGATCACCCGGACGATCAGGCCAGTGTCATCCAAAGTATCGAGGAACACTGCGGGTGACAGCAGACCCTTTGTCGGATGCCGCCAGCGCAACAGCGCCTCGCAGCAGTAGAAGCTCGCCCGAGCAGAGGCTTACCACCGGCTGGTAGTGGAACAGAAACTGGCCGGCCTCTACCGGCTGGCGCAGCTCGTTCTCCAGCTGCAGGCTCTCTGCTGCTTCGCTGATCATTTCCTGAGCGAAATAGCGATAGGCCGAGCCGCGCTGCTTCTTCGCTGCATACATCGCCGTATCGGCGTCGCGGATCAGGTCATCTGCCAGGTGATCATCCTCGGGAGCGATAGCGATGCCGATCGAGACCGAGATCCGCAGTTCATGCTCATCGATGCAGACCGGCTGCTCCAACGCCTGCACCACGTTGTCTGCCAGCGGGATCATATCCGCTCTGTCGTTGATCCGCCTCTGCCAGGCACTGCAAAGCTCATCGCCACTGAGCCCGTGCCGCCAGTATCCGAGCCCCGGGATCACCCGCTGCAGCCGCTCTGCCACCACCTTCAGCAACTCATCGCCCACCAGATGCCCCAGGCTGTCGTTGACCTGCTTGAAGCGATCCAGATCCATGAACATCAGACCGATGCGCCGGCCATCCCGTACTGCGATCTGCAGCGCGTGCTCCAGGCGATCGCGGAACAGCACCCGGTTAGGCAGACGGGTCAGGGCATCATGGTAGGCCATGTGGTCGAGATGCTTCTGCCGCATGTGGACCTGGCGTCGCATCTCATTGAATGCCTCCACCAGATCCCGCATTTCCGACAGTTTCGCCGGTGGCGGGACGATCCGCAGATTGCCCTGGGCCTCCTGCTTGAGCGCCAGGCGCGGTGCGTGCGATCTGTTTCAGCAGTGTTCGGTTGAGAAAGATATAGGCGAGCAGAACCAGAATGATGGTGAACAGCGCCATCGCCCCCATCGTCAGGGTGAGCTGCCGCGCCATGTTGGTGAGACGGGTAATGTCGGCAGCTGACTGGTTTTCACTATCGGAGTTGATC
>AASF01001496.1 GCA_000168735.1 Candidatus Endoriftia persephone str. Hot96_1+Hot96_2
TCAAACAAGCCTTATACCTCTTGGCTTCGCATCTAGAGTGAAGACAACATGAAGATCACGCTTATCGCGATTGGGGCTGATGGGGAAGCCGATCGCACAGCGGCTAATCCAGTGCGGGCCATGAGCTGGTTGCCTGGAACCGCTCCCAGGTTGCTTACGGTCAGGTGCAAGCTAAAGGTATTCCGGTCGAATCTGATCTGACAGCCGCGATTGCCCAGGGGGAGGCTGTCCTGCTGACCCTGAGCGATGCCGCAGCTATCCGTGCGACCCTGTTGCAGCCCTCGTCACTCAGTGGGCTGGCAGGCAAGGTCGTGGTACAGATGGGAACCATCGCACCGAATCAGAGCCGCGAGATTGCCTCTGCGGTGGAGGCGGTTGGTGGACACTACCTGGAGGCACCGGTGCTCGGCAGCATCCCGGAGGCACGGTCCGGCAACCTGATCGTGATGGCCGGAGGTGATGCAGAGATCTACCAGCAGATGCTGTTGTTGTTGCGTTGTCTCGGCAAGCAGGTGCCAGCGCATCGGCGAGGTTGGTCAGCGGTGCGGCGATGAAGCTGGGCGATGAACCAACTGATCGCTTCGCTCACCTCTGCCTTCTCCCTGAGCCCTTGGGCTGGTGCGGGCCGAAGGCATCGATGTGGAGCAGTTCATGGGCCTGCTGCGAGAGAGCGCGCTCTATGCGCCGACCTTCGACAAGAAGCTGGCGAAGATGCTGAGCCACGATTATGCCAACCCCAACTTTCCCCTTAAGCAATCTGATC
>AASF01001495.1 GCA_000168735.1 Candidatus Endoriftia persephone str. Hot96_1+Hot96_2
TGCCGATGTTGAAGAGGAAGGCCAGTGCGACAATGACGATGCCAATCTTGGTGATCGTCGGCTGCTCCAGGAACTCACGTCCCATGGTGGGCAGCAACTCGTTCATGGTCAGATCCGCCAGGGTCGAGTAGGGCACCAGCAGGTAGCCGGCTACCGTCAGGCCCGCGGCCACCAGGAAGATCCAGAACATCAGCGTCGCCAGCCAGGGCGCAAACAGTTCCGTCTCCGCCTCTTCCGGCACCAGATAGTAGGCGGCGCCCATGAAGGCCATCAGCATCCACACGATGAGGGCGTTAGTGTGGACCATGCGGGCCACGTTGAACGGAATCTCCGGAAACAGAAAGTCACCGACGACATACTGCAGACCCATGATCAGGCCAAACAGAATCTGCGCTGCAAACAGCGCGATGGCCGCGATAAAATAGAGCTTCGCAACCGATTGTGATTGATACTTCATCGTTATCCTCTCCCCTTAACCCTGGATATTCGGCGGCCAGCCGGGCGGTATTGATTCCAGACGCATACTTCAGGAATTCAGCCAGGGGCAGACAGCTCTTCATCACTGAAGTTGAACTGCGGCATGCTGCGGCGACCGGGAATACCGTCCTTGGGACGACTGGCGATAAAGCCTTTGATCGCATCGGTCGAATTACCAAAGCGTTGATAGACGTTACCCAGCTCAGGCGCAAAGTAGGCGCCCTCCCCCAGCAGCGTGTGACAGCCAATGCAGTCGTTCTTCTCCCAGAGCGCCTTGCCCATGGCGATCTGCGGACCGAGCTCGCCTTCGAGGGCGGCGCGGTTATCGCGATTGGGCAGCTGGCCCATCGAGTCGAACGTCAGGGCGAGAAATAGTAGAAAGAAAAACGCGGTTCCACCATAAAAGATGTTACGCGCCATTGTTTTTGTGAAGGCCTCGGCCCATGGGAATGCTCCCTCTTCCGGGTATAGGATGGCAGCTACATTAGAAAACGATGATGCATGCTCCAGCATTGACCTTGATCAAAGGTCATACAGCGGATCTGACTCGCTTCCAGGGTTCAGCGAATTTGGGCGAATCAAGGCAATATCACTCGAAAAAGTGGTGCCGGA
>AASF01001494.1 GCA_000168735.1 Candidatus Endoriftia persephone str. Hot96_1+Hot96_2
AAACGAATCGCCCTTGATCCGCAAACGGGATACCAACACCATCTGGCTGGCAAAGCAGATCGCCGCGGCTGGCGGGGGTGCCGCCGCGGGCATGTGAGTTACGCCGGACTGAAGGATCGCCATGCGGTGACCACCCAGTGGTTCTCGGTACGGCTTGCCTGGCAAGCCGGAGCCTGACTGGTCGCAGCTCAACTCCGATCTGCTGGAGCTGCTCGAACAGGGGCGGCACCGCCGCAAGTTGCGGCGGGGGGCGTTGCAGGGCAATCGGTTTTGTCTGACGGTTCGGCAGCTGCAGGCGGATCGGGGGGGCTTGGAGGCGCGATTACAACGCTTGCGACACCAGGGTGCACCCAACTTCTTTGGCGAACAGCGCTTCGGTCATGGCTATGGCAATCTGGCCCAGGCAGATGCAATGTTTGCCGGCCAGTGCCGGGCGGCTCGATCGCAAGCTACCGGGGTTTGTTGATCTCTGCTGCCCGTTCGCAGCTGTTTAATGCGGTGTTAGCGAAGCGCATTGCTCGGGGTGATTGGCAGCGACCGCTGCCGGGGGAGCGTCTAGTGCTGGATGGTTGTCACTCCAGCTTTCTGGTGGATGAGCCGGATCAGGCGCTGCTGTCGCGCTGTGAGGCGCTGGATGTGCACCCCTCCGGGCCGCTGTGGGGTCGGGGCGAGAGCCTGGTGGAGGCTGAGGTGCGCGAGCTGGAGTCGGCAGTGCTGGCGCCCTTTGAATCCTGGCGCAATGGTCTGGAGTTTGTCGGGCTGGAGCAGGAGCGCCGCGCTCTGCGCATGCGTCTGGATGACCTGCAGTG
>AASF01001493.1 GCA_000168735.1 Candidatus Endoriftia persephone str. Hot96_1+Hot96_2
TTTAGCGGCGCGAATCGCCTTATCCAGCCGGTGCGGTCGTAGTAGTTCTGGTAGGTGACCATCCAGTCATTGATAAAGCCGTTGAAGAGCTTCTTCTGGTCGCCACTGCGGACCAGGTCCTTACCCTTGATAACAGCACCCAGGATGATGCCGATGATGATGATGACGATGGATATCTCGACCAGGGTGAAACCCGCGCTGCGATGGCGGGAACCCAGGATGTTCGGCCTGCTCATGTGATGACTCCTCAAGAAATTTTTTGCTTTGGACCTTTGTTTGTCGCACGGCTTGCCAAAAGAACTTTGGCGTTGGCGGTATGACGGAATCATTTTGTGAATAGCCGGTCTTGCCTGCAATGGACAACTTGGAGTGGTAATGGGAACGGGTGCCCATTTTCTAGTGAAAAAGCGGAACGGCGAGATTAGGAGTTATTTTTTACCGGAAAAATACTCGGGAAATGCCCCATTAAGAATTTTTTTCCCTTTTATTATCAGAGACTTGCATCACGTAAAAAGTGACTGTACGTCACACTATTGGGGGCTGTTGCGTCACAAAAAAGAGCGCGCTAGAAGTGCACGATTTGGAATTAAATTCTGTAGTAAGAACGTTCTTTTGTGTCCCAACGGGCCGATTGAGCATGGGGGTTTCCCGGTGAGGGCAACCTCTTGAGTGCAGCTGTGGCCGTGTCGATTTTCATAAAGGAAGCTGGTACAAGGATGTGCCATGGCTAAACCGGAAAACAATCGAGGCCTGCGGCGTTTGATCAATGCGACCCGTTGGTCGATGCAGGGCTTTGCCTCCGCCTATCGTCATGAGGCGGCGTTTCGTCAGGAGGTCTGGTTGCTGGCGCCGCTGCTTCCGGTCGGCCTCTGGCTGGGCGACAGCGGGGTGGAAAAGGCCCTGCTGGCCGGCTCTCTGCTGATCGTGCTGCTGGTGGAGTTGCTCAATAGCGCAGTGGAAAATGTGGTCGATCGTATCGGTGACGAGCCCCACAAACTCTCCGGCCGGGCCAAGGATCAGGGTTCTGCCGCGGTGTTTTTGGCGCTGCTGTTGGTGGTGATGACCTGGGGATTTGGTGCTACTGGTTTGAAGCGGAATCAGTTGCTCTCCGGCTCATAGGCCAGGTTCGGCGCCAGCCAGCGTTCCACCTCTTGCAGTTCCATGTCGATGCGGGCGGCGTAGCTTACGACCTGGTCGCGGTTGATCTTGCCGACTGCGAAGTAGTGGCTGTCGGGGTGACTAAAATAGAGTCCGCTGACCGCTGCTGTGGGCACCATGGCCTTGGCCTCGGTGAGCCAGATGCCGGTGTTCTTCTCCACGTCGAGCAGCTCCCAGAGCATATCCTTTTCGGTGTGATCTGGGCTGGCGGGATAGCCCATGGCGGGGCGGATGCCGGTGTACTTCTCAGCGACACGCTCCTCGTTGCTGAGTTTCTCGTTAGCGGCATAGCCCAGTATG
>AASF01001492.1 GCA_000168735.1 Candidatus Endoriftia persephone str. Hot96_1+Hot96_2
TAGGCGAATGAATTAGCGGCCGCGAATCGCCCTGATCCGCTGTGGGGTTCATTTCCGTAGCGGGGTTTGACGTATATCAATGAGCGCTAATATTCCCCGTGGAAGAATCCGTCTCCGGAATAGAGGTTGAATTTCCGGTCAGGCAAGAGGTCGGTGAACTCGACCTGGTCTGCGTTAAAGTATTTGTGCCCCGGGCACCGGGGAACCAGGAGAAAACTTGTAATGAGTATTAAATCTGCATTGACGACCCTATCACTGGCTTTAGGGTTAGCCGTTTCCAGTAGCAGTTTTGCGGGAGAAGGCGATGCCCAGGTGACGGATGTCAAAGACTGGAACAAAGCGGGTGGTGAGAAGACCGAGGCGATGCTCCTGACGCCAGACAGGGAGCGTGGCATTGCGGTCTATGAAGTTTGTTCCGCCTGCCATCTGCTGGAAGGCTGGGGTCTGAAGGACGGCACCTTTCCCCAGCTGGCCGGACAGCACCGGAATGTGCTGATAAAGCAGCTGACCGATATCCGTGCCAAGAACCGTGACAACCCCACCATGTACCCGTTTGCTCTGGATGAACAGATCCTGGCGGTGGCCGGTTATCATGAAGGCGAGATAAAGCCTGCACAGCTGGTTGCTGACGTCACCACCTATATCTCCAAGCTGCCGATGAATCCGGACAACGGCAAAGGCATCTGGGCAGAGGGTACGCCGGAATTTGAGCAGGGTAAGAAGCTCTACGCCGACAACTGCACCCAGTGCCACGGCGACAATGGCGAAGGCAGTAACGAAAAGTTCTATCCTAGGATCAAG
>AASF01001491.1 GCA_000168735.1 Candidatus Endoriftia persephone str. Hot96_1+Hot96_2
CTGATCAAGCGCAGAGATCGTCAGGGACTGCTCGACTACGCAACCTCCTGCATCGATATCCTCTTCCCCTCTTCGCAGGGGCTACGGCATCCCCTTTACCACCATCACGCTGGTTCAGGGGGAGGCGCTGGGCGGTGGCTTTGAAGCAGCCCTCTCAAGCAATGTGTTGGTGGCTGAGGAGGGAGCCACTTTTGGATTCCCCGAGACGGTGTTCGGCATGTTTCCGGGAATGGGGGCGCTCAGTTTTCTCTCCCGTAAACTGGCACCAGCCTTGGCGAAGCGGATTGTTGCCTCCGGCAAGGTCTATTCGGCTGCCGAACTCTATGAAATGGGGGTGGTGGATGTGTTGGCCCCGGCGGGTGAGGGGCGTCAGGCAGTGATCAACTATATCCGCCATCAGCAGACCCGGGAGAATGGCTTTGTCTGCCTCGACAAGGTGATGGACCAGATCAATCCGGTGACCTACCAGGAGTTGATGAACATCACTACCCTGTGGGTTGATGCTGCACTGGATCTGACTGATAAAAACCTGCGCCTGATGAGCTATCTGGTGAATGCTCAGGAGCGTCGCTGGAATGCCCGAGGAGGAGACAACCCAGCAGGTGGCGGGTTAAGGGGTGTTGCTTTTGCGGGCCTGTTTTTCGATCTGCTTCTGCAGTGCGGAGAGGGCTTCCTGGAAGTTCGCTTCGATATCAGCGAGGTAGTTTGTGCCCCAGTGCTCGAAGGCGTTGGCTTCGATCTTGTTGGCCCGGCTTGCTGTTGTCATCAGTTTGATC